>CAXHAW010000106.1:0-6180 GCA_964014525.1 uncultured bacterium | reverse complement strand
TGAGCATCATGGCTGTTAGTTCCCGCTCTTCTTGGAACACCTTCACGTAAGGGGAACGCATTCTGGCGGTGACGTTCCAATCGATGGTTCGGATTTCGTCGCCGTGCTGATAGGCTCGGTTTTCGCTGAAGGCCATGCCCCTTCCCTTGAAGGCGCTGTGGTATTCTCCCGAAAAGACCTGATTGCTCAGGCCACGGGCACGCAGTTCCACCCTTCGGACACGTCGAATCAGCTCGGAGGCTTCCATGGTCAGGGAACCTGAACCTGATCGAGGATTTCCGTCACGATTTGTTCCTGACGGATTTCCTCTGCTTCTGCTTCAAACGTCAATCCAATCCGGTGACGCAAGACGTCCATGGCGACTGCACGGATGTCCTCCGGGATGACATAGCCCCGCTGTGACATGAATGCACGGGCCTTTCCCGCGAGGGCCAAGCCGATGGTCGCCCTTGGTGACGCTCCAAAGCCAATGAGCGGAGCGAGGTGCCCCATTCCGTGATTCTCAGGACGGCGCGTTGCTTGAACCAATTGAACGATGTAGCGTTCCACTTTTTCGTCCATGTACACTTCTCGAACAAGTTCTCTCGCATGGAGAAGTGCATCGGGTTTGACGACAGGTTGCACAGTGGGCTTGGGCCCCGCCGCCACTTGGGCACGCAGGATGTGTTGCTCCTCATCAGGGGATGGGTAGTCGATGACTGCTTTGAGCAGAAATCGGTCGACTTGCGCCTCAGGCAAGGGATAGGTGCCTTCTTGCTCAACTGGGTTTTGCGTGGCCAAGACGAGGAAGGGCTTGGGCAAGGGGAAGGTTTCCGAGCCGATGGTCACTTGCCTCTCCTGCATGGCTTCCAGCAGCGCGCTCTGGACCTTGGCCGGAGCGCGGTTGATCTCGTCAGCCAAGACAAAGTGAGAAAAAATAGGCCCCTTGCTCACCGAGAACACCTCCTCTTTTTGGTTGTAGATCATGGTGCCCACCACATCGGCAGGCAAAAGGTCCGGCGTGAATTGAATGCGGCTGAAGTCGACAGCCACAGCGTTACTCAGTGTTTGAATGGCGAGGGTCTTTGCCAGCCCTGGGACCCCCTCCAACAGCACGTGTCCATCTGCGAGCAGTCCAATGAGCAGGGTGTCGACCATGCCTTTTTGTCCAACGACGACTTTGCCGACTTCGTGCCGAAGCGGTTCGACAAAGGAGCTTGCTTTGACGATTCTTTCGGTCAAGGCTTGAATGTCTGCATGACCGTTGCGCGCGGAATCCGCAGAGGGGGCAAGAGGTTGGCTTTCCATTTGTTCTGTTGTCGCGTCGGGTCCAATTCCTTTCGCGCTGTGTCAAAAATAGGAGTGACTGCCTGCCTGCCGGGGGGGTGGGGCGGTTAAAAGATGTTGCCCATCTTGTTGCCATGACTTTGAGAGAATGCATTGACGCGGTGGGACTGTTCCACAAAACCTATGGCTTGCGCCATGAATCCACCCCCACAATTGAAGTTTCTGTTGAGGAAATGGCGCTCCGTCATCGCCTGATGGCCGAGGAAAACGACGAGTACCTAGAGGCAGCGAGGGCAGGAGACATGGTCGAAGTGGCGGATGCTTTGGGCGACATGCTCTACATCCTCTGCGGAACGATGGTCACACATGGGATGCAAGATGTGATGGCGGATGTGTTCCGGACCATTCAGGATTCCAACATGTCCAAGCTCGGCCCCGATGGAAAGCCCATTTATCGGGAAGATGGCAAGGTGATGAAAGGCCCGAATTACTTCAGGCCCGACATTTCAGGTGTGCTGGAGCAATGGGGTGTCGAATTGAACGTGGAGCCATCATGAACGCCTGGGTTGCAGCAAGGGCTGACCGCGCCTTGGAGCATGCTAGAGCGGGGAATCCGGCGGCCTTGGATCGGCTGATGAGGGTGGCCTTGCCATTCAATCGCCCCCACAGAATTCGCATTGATGCGGTATCGGAAGAGGCGGTGAGTGTGGTTTTGCCCAACCGCAAATCCAACCGAAACCACCTCGGTGGGATGCACGCTTGCGCCATTGCCGCAGCACTCGAATTTTCTTCTGGGGCATCCATTCTCCTCGAGGTGGGCATGCGAGATTACCGCATCATCATGGGGCGTTTGGAAATTGATTACCTGGCCAAACCGAAGGGGAATTGCGTGGCCAAGGCCAAAAGGAACACGCCGGACGTCCAAGGACTGACCGGCGTGCTGGAGGCAGAAGGCGTGTCACGAATCGCGCAGCGCTCCTCTTTGTACGACGCTTCCGGCGAACATTGCGCTGAAGCTTCCGTGCATTGGCACCTCAAGGCTTGGGAAGGACGTCCTTGAAGGCGAGTTCAGGTCGGGTGCGGTCGTATCCGGTCAGGGCCCATCTGTGACCGTCGAATTGCGCGGTCAGCTTCAAGTCTCCTTGGGTGTTGGCTTGCTTCACATAGTCTTGGCCAATGTACCCTTTGACCTTGCCCATGTCGGGAATGATGGCCACCACTGGGGTCCATTTGACACCGTCACGGGTGACGGTCCAGCGCGTTTCATCGATTTGACCGGGCAATGTCCCGGCATCCAGCATGGCGATGATGCTGCTGTGGTTGCCGGCCTCTCGGCGAAACTTCACCCCTTCCCCCAAGATGTGCAAGTAATGGGATTGCCCTGCAGCACGGGCATGGAGGTTGGTCATGGTCCCATCGGCATCGACCAGCACGAATCCGTCTGCGAATCGGGCGATGTCCTGGCCCAACTGGCCCCATCCAAATCGCTTGGCATCATAGCCGATGACATCGCCAAATGGGATTGGGTCGCATTGGGGCCCTAAGGCGATGAGGTCAGAGAAACAATCGGAGATGCGCTCGGGGTCCCCTGAATTGGCCTCCACCCGAACGTGGTGAATGAAGGCGTCGAAATCCCGAAGGTCCTGCGGGGAAGCGGACAGGACCCCAGGTGCGAGGACCAGGGTGAAGAGGGGGCAGAGGAGTCGAGATACAGGGGAATTCATTGTGTGCAGGTAGGGGGTGCATGACCGAGACATTCCCGGTCTTCATCTTTACAATGGTTTCCCGAAGGCTTGTGGTATGTGCACGGTGACTACAATGCTGTGTTTTGACATCCTTTTGGAAGTCCTCCACAAGGGGCGAACCGGGGGTTATCTTTGCATTGAATCGAGAAAACATGATCAACATCACCCTTCCGGATGGGACCATACGCCCCGCACAGGATGACGCCACAGCCATGGATGTTGCACGAGAGATCAGCGAGGGGCTGGCTCGAAATGTATTGGCGGCTGAAGTAAACGGCGAGGTGTGCGACGCACACCATCCGCTTGGCGGCGATGTGGCCCTGAAGTTGCTCACTTGGGGAGACGAGGGAGCACAGAGCACCTTGTGGCACAGTGGCGCCCATTTGATGGCCGAAGCGCTTGAAGCCCTATACCCAGGCGTCAAATTTTGGGTTGGACCGGCCATCGAGGGTGGGTTTTATTACGATGTCGATTTCGGGGACCATGTCTTCAGTGACAAGGACTTTCCGGAAGTGGAGAAGAAGATGCTCGAGTTGGCGAAACAGAAGAGTGAATATGTGCGCCGTCCGGTTCCCAAATCAGAGGCCATTGCCTATTTCAAAGACAAGGGAGACCATTACAAGTTGGACCTTCTCGAAAACTTAGAAGACGGCAACATCACCTTGTACACCCAAGGCGGATTTACGGACCTCTGCCGGGGGCCACACATTCCCCACACAGGCCACATCAAGGCAGTCAAGCTTCTGGCCGTTGCAGG
The DNA here is from genome assembly GCA_964014525.1 of uncultured bacterium. Lineage (GTDB taxonomy): Bacteria > Bacteroidota > Bacteroidia > Flavobacteriales_D > Sanyastnellaceae > UBA8752. The sequence goes on along the minus strand of CAXHAW010000106.1, from coordinate 2,412 downwards.
TGCCTATTGGAAAGGAGATGAGTCAAATCCACAATTGACGCGCATCTATGGCATTGCCTTCCCCAAAAAGTCTCAGCTGACTGAGCACCTTGAGTTGTTGGAGCAGGCGAGACAGCGAGACCACAGGAAACTGGGCAAGGAACTGGATCTGTTTACGTTCAGCGAAAAAGTAGGCCAAGGTCTTCCCTTGTGGTTGCCAAAGGGCGCGGAGCTCCGGATGCGGCTTGAGAATTTCCTCAAGGATGCCCAACGGAAGATGGGGTATCAGTCCGTGATCACCCCGCACATTGGGAACAAGGAGTTGTATGTGACCAGTGGCCACTATGCCAAATACGGAGAGGACAGCTTCCAGCCCATCAAGACCCCTGCGGAGGGGGAGGAGTATCTGCTGAAGCCCATGAATTGTCCGCACCACTGCGAGATATACAAGAGCCGGCCACGCAGCTACAGGGACCTTCCCATTCGGTATGCAGAGTTTGGAACCGTCTATCGGTATGAGCAGAGTGGAGAGCTTCACGGGTTGACACGCGCCAGAGGATTCACCCAGGATGATGCTCACATTTTCTGCACCGTGGAGCAGGTCAAAGAGGAGGTTAGCAATGTCATCGACCTCGTTTTGTACATCTTCAAGACCCTTCAATTCGATGACTTCATCGCTCAGATTTCGCTCCGTGATCCAGAGAACCCGGACAAATACATCGGTAGCGATGAGAATTGGGACAAGGCTGAGAAGGCCATTGCTGAGGTCGCAGTCGAGAAAGGTCTGAAGACAATCACGGAGTTGGGAGAAGCGGCTTTCTACGGGCCGAAACTGGACTTCATGGTTCGCGATGCCATCGGAAGGAAGTGGCAACTTGGTACAGTGCAAATTGACTACAGCCTTCCTGATCGTTTCGAACTTGAATACGTAGGGTCCGACAATCAAAAACACCGTCCGGTGATGATTCACCGAGCGCCTTTTGGTTCCATGGAGCGATTTGTCGCCATCCTAATCGAACACTGCGCCGGGAAATTCCCGTTGTGGCTCACTCCGGAACAGGCGCGAATCCTGCCCGTCAGTGACAAGTTCAACGACTACGCAAAGGAGGTTTCAAAATCCCTTGAAAAGCGCGATATTCGCGCCCTCATTGACAACCGAAGTGAAAAGGTTGGGAAGAAGATCCGCGAGGCGGAACTCGACAAAGTCCCGTACATGCTCATTGTGGGAGGAGATGAATCCGAAAACGGAACCGTTTCGCTGCGCAAGCAGGGAGAAGGAGATGTTGGAGGAATGACCACCGAAGCTTTTGCCGAACGGATCGAGAGTGAAGTCAGGGAAATGCTAGGTGTAGACAGATGATTGAATAACCAAACAGATAGCACCATCGCCATTCGACGCAGACGATCCCGCGGCCCCGCCCGGGTGATCAAAAAGAATCCGCACAGGACGAACCGGGAAATCCGGGCGGCCCAAGTGCGTTTGGTCGGTGACAATATCGGAGATGCCGACATTGTCGAAGTAGATGATGCCATCAAGATGGCCGAGGAGCAGGAACTGGACCTTGTGGAGATTTCCCCGAAAGCGGATCCTCCGGTCTGCAGGATTCTGAACTATCAGAAGTTTCTGTACGACCAGAAGAAGAAGCAAAAGGAAATCAAGGCGAACCAATCCAAGGTGACCCAGAAGGAGATTCGTTTCGGTCCCAACACGGACGACCACGATTTCAACTTCAAGGTCAAGCACGCCCGCAAGTTCCTCGAGGAGGGAAACAAGCTCAAGGCACACGTCTTCTTTCGCGGAAGATCGATTGTGTTTAAGGAGAGGGGAGAAATCCTGTTGCTGCGCTTCGCGCAGGAATTGGAGGATGTGGGCACGGTAGAGCTGATGCCGAAGTTGGAAGGAAAACGGATGTTTATCACGCTCCGACCCAAAAAGTAAATCCCGGGGAAGGCCAAAAGCCCAACCCACCATATACGGACGACATGCCGAAGATGAAGACCAAGAGCAGCGCAAAGAAGCGTTTTACCGTGACAGGCACGGGAAAGCTCAAGCGCAAGCACGCCTTCAAGTCCCACATTCTGACCAAGAAGGGAACGAAGCAGAAGCGCAATCTGACCCAAACGGGATTGGTGAGCAAGGCGGATACGCCCAACATCAAGACCCAATTGGGCATATAACCACAAATCAAAACCGGCGTCCAGCCCCCAAGATCCCGCCATTGCGGGACGCTGTCCGCCAAACCCGATAAACCATGCCCCGTTCAAACAACGCTGTCGCCAGCAGAGCGCGCAGAAAGAAAGTCCTGAAAATGGCACAGGGCTATTATGGAGCCCGAAAGAACGTCTGGACCGTCGCAAAAAACGCGGTGGAGAAAGGCTTGTGCTACGCCTGTCTCTTATACACATCTGACGCTGCCGACGATCCTACCTGTG
>CAXHAW010000105.1:0-6208 GCA_964014525.1 uncultured bacterium | reverse complement strand
GATTCCGTGAAGTCTCGTGGGCTCGGAGATGTGTATAAGAGACAGTCCTCGTTCAATGGGGCGACAGTGCAAGATGGAGCAAGGCCGTTTGGAGCCGTTCTCACGCCAATGCATTTGATCGCCAGCAACAGGGCAAGCGTGAGGTTAACGACCAATTTGGCCGCAGGTCCGTTCCGGGTCAATGTGGGGTATATGGCCTCGATGGAATTGCAAAATCTATCCTCTGAAATCACCTTTTACCACAAGGTGACAGGGCTTTATATGTCCCGTGTTGACCGCTTTCAGCAATCGGCGGGACCGAGCGGGGAAATCACCACGTTTTTCCGAGGTGCATACCAACGTGTGGGCGCCATGGAAGAAGAACTTGGCCCAAATCCCAAAGGGTACAATGCCTTCCGAGTCAATGCCAAATGGAGGGGGGCCAAGGGAGACAATCCGCCATTCTTATTTTATCTGGGTGAGTTCTTGAGTGTTCAGAAAGGCCCCTCCGTGATGCCCAAGCTGGGCGACGGAGCGATTGTGCGGGCGCAGTATCATGAGTTGGATGCTTATCTGCCCACAGGGGAAGGTTTTGCTTGGGTCATGTATGCCGGTGTGGAGCGCATTGTGGGCAATGAATTCACTGCATCTCGATCAGCAGGGCTTGATGGCTTGCCGTTGTATTTGGATGGTTTCGGAACTGCCGTGGGCGCCGGGTTTGACATCAGCATGACCAGGACCTCGTCTTTGTTTGTTAGAGGGAAGCATGTGCGGTACCGAGACCGGGCCTACGCACCGTCTCATCTTCAAGGTTGGGAAGCCACCGTTGAATTCAAAATTCAGTTTTGATGTCCATTGAACAATTCGATACGCCGTGGAGACCTGGTTCACTTCTGTTCATTTGGACCTTATTTCTTATGCCATTCTTGGGTCACGCTCAGTACCCATCGTTTGAATTGGGTGGTCTGGCTAGGGGTGTTGCGGATGTTGGGTTTTTGAATCCGGAAGACACCGTGGCGCAAGACGTGAGCATGGATTCTCACGCATTGTATGACTTGGCATTGAGGGGGAGCATCACGTCAAAATCGGAGGTGTATATGGAGCTCCGCTTGGGCACCAATTTGGCCTTGTTCGACACAAGTGCATCATATGCACAGGTTCGGAGGGTGGTCTTGTCTGGGGCGCTTGTGGACAATTGGAGCTACGAGATTGGCGATGTCGATGTCGCTTGGACGCCCTTCACCATTTGGAACTCGCCCTCGGAAGGGGCAGTCAAGGAATCGGCTTTGTTTGCGCAGTGGCGTGAGCTCCAGAATTATGAGAACTTCAGCGAAACGGAAGCTTGGAGGCTGCGGGGGGCCAAGTTTCGAGGGGACTGGAAACGAGACAACGGTGCGAAACTCCAATCGTCCAGTTTTGTCTCACGCGTTCAGGCTTCGGACGAAGTGTTCAGGCCCGATGTGATGTTCGCAGGGTCTGAATTTGAGTGGATGCACAAGCGAGCATCGGTGGCGATTCGGGCTCAAGATTTTGCGACTTTGGGCTCCACCGTCATTGCGGGCAAGAGCAGCCATGTGGCGGGTTTAAGTGGTGAAGCGTCATGGACTGGCGATGATTGGACGCTGCGAGGTGAGGCTGGGGGGTCCTTGGCAACCCGTTTGGTCGGGGCTCAAGCGCAATCCACATCCGATGTGCGCGGCGGCTATTGGCACCTCTCAGGGGCTTTCAAATTCAAAGACAATTGGATGGCGCGGGTGTCGGCGCGTTCAGTGTCGGACACCTACATATCGCCAGGTTCACAAACCAAGCGGATTTTGTTTGACCAATCACCCCAGGCTTTCCCCCAACTGAACAATGGACAGTGGGACCGTTCGTTGACGCAAGGCGACCTTTTGACAGCACGGACCATGTCTCAGCAGGGGCGGCCTTGGAACCGGGTGATGCGGCGGGGCTTGATGTCCTTTGATCCTCGATACGGAACCGCAACGCCATATGGCTTGGCCACCCCCAACAGGCGTTCGCTTTCGGCTGAACTTGAGCAGGGGGGGGAAGAGGATCCTTGGTCGATTCACGCAAGGCTGTCTTTTCTTCAAGACTTGACACCTGAGGGCAGCCCGGACCGAAGGCACTATTGGAATTCCCATTTGTCCGGTCACGCAGATTTGGCAAAGTGGTGGGGTGGAAGCAGGCCGTTGCGCTTGCAGGGAGGCTGGAAACGGCAGCTTGTGAACCGGACGGCGGCGTTGCTCGATCCTGTGGACCTGGCTGTAAATGTGCTTGATGTAGGCCTTGATTGGTCTGTGGCGGAGACCGTGACCTTGAGGTATGGGGTCAAGCGCATTGATGCGCAAGGCCTCGATTATCTCGCGTTGCGTGATGAAGATTTTACCGTTGTTGGTTTCGATCGCGTCGATTTGGATGTTCGCGATGAACTCCATGCTTGGGGATTGACTTGGAGCCTCAATGAAAACACGTCGGCAACCTTCCAATGGCAACAGTGGTCCATGCGCGACACGGGGCAGGACCAGAGTGGAAATGTTTCACGCGCGTTGTTCCTGTTTCAAACCACATTCTGACATGACCCATTCCAGTTCACGCACGCATCCAAGCAAATGCCTTTGCATTGCAGTTTTGATTGGCATGTTTGGATGTGCCAAAGAGGGGAGTTTGGGACCTGATTTGGAAGGCCTATACGGAGAACTTGAATTCGTCTCGGAATTTGGTCACAACCGACCCAATGGGGTGCACTTTGATGCGGGTGAAGGGGTCCAGTTTTCAGGGGAATTCAATCTTCCTGTGGCTTACACGATGTCACTGACCGGACAGGCATCTGGTGCTACATTTTCATTTGAAGGACAAGGCGAAAACGTGACGGAAGTGTTGTGGCTTGGTGATTGTGATGGCCTTTTCTTTCAGCAAAACGAATGGGTGCATTGTCTACTGGAATTTGAAGACCATCCGGATGATTGGAGACTCGATTCAGTCTTTGTTTGGGAGCAGCCGGACTTGTCCAGTCGCGGTGTTCTCTTGGCCTCATTTGACGAGGCTGATGCGTCTTTCAGTTTGAGCAGTGGGGAGTACACGGAGACCTTGTCTGTGGTGACAGAGGCGACTGATGCATGTGAGGGCGACGCGTATATGAGTGGGACTGGATCTGGCGCAGCGACATGGTTTGGCGCATTGAGAATGACCTTAAGTCCCGGTGCATTGCAGGACCAAGGTGCAGCAACCACCTACTTGAACATGCACCTGCGAAGCGCCTTTGAGGGGTCTGCAACGGTCATCAAAGTGTTTGAAGATTCCAATGGAGATGGTTTGGTCACCAGTGGTTTGGATGAGGTCTACACCACCAAGCTGGCCGTGACTGCCGACGGTGAATGGCACAGGAAAAGCGTGTTGTGGTCGGATTTGGCACTGGATTTGTCGGGTAACAATGTGTCCTTAAATGCACAAATTGACATGGACAAAATCATTCGGTTGGACTGCACAGTGAGTCAAACAGGAACCGCAGATGGTGTGTTTGGTCTGGATGTAGACTATGTGATTCTGACCGAGGGAGGTCCTTTTTGATAGGCCGTAGTGCTGTCCACCCCCCTTGTTCCCAATATGTGTTGGGACTAAATACCTTTGTTAAACCTTTAGATGCCATGAGAGATCTTTTCGTCTTTTCCGTTTTTGTCTTGACCTGCACGTGCGCCTTTGCGCAAGGCGATGCAGTGTGCAATCCATCTTTTGAAATGGGCTTGTCAGACTGGCAGCACTTCGCCAACAGCGGGGCAGTTGCAGATTTTGATACGTCTGCTTCTGCATCCATAGCCGGTTCAGTTGGGGCATTGGTGGACATTCAGGATGTGAGTTCGGGCACTTGTGTGTTGAGTGCATGTGTCGCCAACATGTATGCGAATCAAACCTATCGGATGTCCTTTTGGGCCAAGTCCGAAGGCAATGTGGAGCTGTTGGCCACGATTTCAAAAGCGTCTCCTAGCTATACCAATTTTGCCTCGGCAACCCTTGTTCTGTCTGATGAGTGGTCTCAATATGAGATTACAGGAGGCGTCGCTGAGGATTTGATTTCGGATGTCCGACTGGCCAAATTCAAGTTTCTCTCCGAGGGGGTGGCCATGATTGACGATGTCCAGATTGAGGTTCTGCCGCTTTCCCCAGAGCTGTGTCAGGGCAGTTTTGAGGAAGGATTCAATGCATGGGCGGTGAATCAGAACAACGGTTCGATTTCTGCAGAGGTGGATGACAGCACGGTGGTGGATGGATTGCAGTCGGTGAAGCTGACGGTGGACAATGTCGAAGAGGGGGTGCCCATTTTTAGTAGTTGTCCCTCATACTTACCAGGGGCCACATCCTTGCTCGTTCATTTTTGGGCGAAGTCCGATGTCAATGGGGCAGTGATGGAGGCCAAAACAGCCCTGCAATCGTCCCCGTTCACGGTGTACGGCGAAACCGAAGTGACGTTGTCTGAGACGTGGCAGGAATTCACCTTCACCGCGTACTCCGAAAATGAGCTCAACGCAGTGCGTTTGGCGAAATTTGCTTTTGAGACCGCAGGTACATTTTGGATTGATCACGTATGGTTTGAGGAGGTGCTGCCATCTCCAGTGCTCTGCAATGGGGATTTTGAGGCCGCTTTAGATGCGTGGGTGACCTCTGTTTCAGAGGACGCTGAGGCCACAGTCGCTGCAACGCCTGCGACGGCATACGATGGCGTGATCAGTGCCTATGCAGAGGTAACAAGTCCCGGTGCGCTTCCTTCCTCAGTTCAGTTGGCGAGTTGCAGGGCCAGTGCGGTTCAAGACTCCACATATACGGTCAGCATTTGGCTAAAAGGCAGCCAGCCTGGCTTGGCATTCAATGTCTCCACTGCCTATGCCGACAGTCCATTTCAGGCGCTGTACAACGGGTCATTTGTTACCGATTCAGACTGGTCAGAATACTGCTGGCAGTTTACCGCCGATTCAACCGTTTACGAGGGGATACGGCTGGTCAAAATCCAGTTTTTGGATGCCGGCACATATTACTTGGATGCGGCCTCGCTCCAAGCACTTGATTACACGTGTTCAAATGAGCCTCAAGGGGTTGCGCAAAATGCCGTTGATGAGGTCATGTGCTATCCCAATCCCGCGCAACATCAGCTGCAGGTGCTTGTGCCCTCTGCGTGGGGGACGGTTCAGGGCCGCTTGTGCTCTAATTCAGGCCAGTTGGTTCGAACCATGTTGCTGACTGGACGGACCGCCTTGGACCTGCAATTCCTTCCTTCTGGTTTGTATTTCTTGTCATTGGTGTCGACCGATGGTAGGCGAATTACAAAAACAATCCAAGTCTCGGACGACTAAGCTCAACCTCGGGTGTCACACATGAAGCAGTCTATCATATCCCTTGGTGTCGTTTGGATGGCATTGGGTGCGTTTGGGCAGGGAGACGGTGTTTTCCCAGTTTCGAGCACCAGACAATTTCCAGCCCCCGATGCCATGTTGTGGGCCAGCCCCAATGATGGAAGCCCGGCGGAGTATGTGCTTCAAACAGAAGGGCCATCTGCACCAGTTAAGGGGAGCCATTTTGGATATACCCACCCGCATTTTATCGGTGACGCGTCTGCCACGGATACAGCGATTGTGGCCAGAAGCAAAGCCCTAGGTCCAGCCTTTGTTCGCTTTCCGGGCGGAAATGGCAGCAACCAATACTTCTGGGACGGGAACCTACCTGTGGCCATTCTCCAGGACGATGCCGTGACCGTCTCGGACTTGATTGATCCGGACGCCTATAACATGGGCATAAATGAGCTGTTTCAAATTTGTGATTCTACGGGAGCGGAGCCTGTATTTGTGGTGAACTTCTCCTTTGCCCGATATGGTCCAGGCGACGACAGGGTAGAGCAGGCGGCCGGCTATGCAGCCAATTGGGTTCGGCACGTCAACCAGACGCTGGGCAGAAACGTGCGCTACTGGGAAATTGGAAACGAAAACTATGGGCCTTGGCAGGCTGGATACATGGTCGAGGGGGAGCAGATCACGGGGACGATGTATGGCGAGATTTTCCGCGTTTTTGCCGACTCCATGAAGGCCGCGGACCCCACGATTCATCTCGGGGCGGTTATCTACCCTTTGGATGAGGATTACGACAACTGGACAGCCCAGGTGTTGCCCGAGGTTCAGAATGATGCGGACTTCCTCATCTGTCTCTTATACACATCTCCGAGCCCACGAGACTTCACGGAATC
>CAXHAW010000104.1:0-6221 GCA_964014525.1 uncultured bacterium | reverse complement strand
AGGATCGTCGGCAGCGTCAGATGTGTATAAGAGACAGTGAGGGAGGCGTTCATCGGCACAGCGGGGGGCAGTGTTGAGCACCATGAGCTCTGGGCTCGTGGGAAGTCGGGCCGTCGGTTTGGCGTGGTGACGTGGTCTCGGTATCCAATTGTGGCCAAGGAGGCCATCGCGTTCGGTACGAAGAGCAACAACGTTTGCGCAGTCACCGATGTTGAATGGGAAGGCGATACCATACGGGTTTTCAATGCGCACTTTGCCAGTTTGCATTTCGGATCAGAGGACTATGCCGCTCTTGAAGAAGGGGTTCCCGATGCGGAAGGCCGTCAGCGGATATGGTCGAGGATGAGGACAGCTTACGCAGATCGCGTGACCCAAGTGGGACAGGTCATGGAGGCTGTTTCTCGGAGTCCGCATCCAGTGGTGTTGTGTGGGGACTTCAATGATGTCCCTGTCAGTTGGGCTTTGGCCTCCGCTCGAGCTCAACTTCGCGATGTTCATGATGTGCGGTCCATCCGGATGGACGGAACGTGGCAGGGGTCTGTTCCAGGGCTCAGAATTGACCACATTTTCGTTGACCCTTTATGGTCCGTGGTAAATTACGGAACGGGGGGAGATGGTTTGAGCGATCACCGGTACGTCAAGACCGAGGTGCAGGCTCCGATCCTGTAACCAGGCCGATGCGCCGGGCAATGAGCTCGTATGCAATCACGGTCATGGCGATCATCAGAAACCCATAAAACAAGTCGTCCACAGGCATCGAGAAGATGCGGAGTTGCAGGTTGTGGTCGTTGTTGTACCAGACAATCTGATCCGATACATCGGAGACATCCCGGTTAAGTGGAGCGTATGTCCAGAACCTGAGACCCGTTAGGACGCCGTTGGAAATGATGAAGGGAACCAGAAGTGGCAGATAGGCAAACCACAGTCGATGGTTCCAGTCCCGAACCCGTGTCCACCGTGCTGCACTGAGGGCGATTCCTGCGGTGAGCAGGGCGGTCAATGTGCATGTCAGGCAGATGTACCACCGGTCGCTGTTGGACAAGGCCAGGCAGGCACTCAAGACGGCCAAGAGCGACGTGGCGGGCAGGGCCCAAGGTCGGCCCACAGGATTGGGGAAGTAGTGCTTGAGTGATTCATACGTAAACAAGCAGGCATAGGGTATGCACAGGAAGAAGAGCCATTCTTCCAATGGGATTCCTGCGACCCAGATTCCACTCAGGTAGTTGGAATTGAAGCCCCAGATGCCGTGTTCAGTGAACGCGATGTCCCAAGGGACGAACAGGAGCATCATAACACCGATGGCGGGAAACAGGGCCGGCCAGAATCGAACAAACCTCACTTTGCGATCGAAACTGCAGGCCAAGGGGATGGCAAGGACAGCCAAGTCGACGATCAAGTAGAGGTAGTGTTCGTTCATCGAGAGGTCATGGCTTTGGCAGCGTGTGCTTTGCGGGCTTCTCGGAAATATCGCATGGGAACCCACAGCATGCCGAAGCATTCTCCATGTTCTTTTCCAAGGTGCTTGTGGTGCACCTTGTGCGCCTTGCGGATGGCAGCCAAATACGGGTGCCTGGCGTTCCGGAACCAGTTGAATCGACGGTGGATGAAAATGTCGTGGACTAGGAAGTAGCAGAGGCCATAGGCAGCGATGCCCATTCCAATCCAAAAGCGGAAATCCCCAGCCATGCTTCCCGTGATGATGCTCCATGCGCTGGGCACGGCGAAAATGAGGAAGAAGGCATCGTTCTTTTCGAAGAAGCCCGGTTCGTGCTGGTGGTGATCCCGGTGGAAATACCACATGGCACCGTGCATCAGGTACTTGTGGGCGCCCCACGCGACCCCTTCCATGACCAGGAAAGTGCCGATGACGATGGATGTGGCGATCAAGATTTCCATGGGAGCAACAAAATTCCGATAAAGAACAACGTCTGCACTGCGAGTAACCATCCGGCTGCGCGGTTGGTTCGGAACGTCATGGTGTGTCGCCAGCCCCATGCAAGCGCAAAAGCGATAAACCACCAAGCAATGTAGTTCTGAACTGGAATCGTGTCTCCCGACCATTGCCAGAACCCCGTTCGAATGGCCACGGGCTCGATGATCAAATCCATGGCGACCATGAGTGTTGCCGTGATGGCGGCCCGGCGAATGTCGAATTGGCGCCCTTCCTGGGGAACCCATTGTTGGGACCAATACATCGTTCCTGTCAAGGTCAGTAGCCAGAGCACGCCAATCATGGGGGGGACGTCGTAAAGGGAGGGACCGAGTCGTGTGCCGTACACATAGTCGCCGAATGGAAATCCTGTGTGGACACCAATGACCTCTACGGCGTAAGTGATGTATGCGGTCAGGACCCAGCGCCAGGCATCATCAGGATCTCCAAAACCAAGAATGACCGCTGTGGAGAAGAGGAGGTTGAATACGGTGAGGTCCAAGATGGTGGCGGCATCGTACCAGACGACTCCGGCGAGGCCGATGCAGTGTAAAAAGCCAATCAGACCGAGCCATGCGGGCACGGTTCCGAGGGGGCCTCGAATTCCGAATGCCCCGCTTTGGGCTGTTTTTGTAGGTTGTGTGGTCACTTTCCTAGGTGCTCTGCTGCGCGTTCGAAACATATTCGAAACCAAGTCGTGTAACGCTCCGGATGCGCGGACATGTCTGCCCGGAGAGAATCGAAGCGGACATACTTGGTGTCTGCCACTTCTTCAGGATTTGGTGACGGTGGAAGGTCGCTTCTGCCAAACAGGACATGGTCGAATTCGTGTTCGATGAGGCCGTCTGAGAATTCACTGCGATAGATGAAGTCAAACCCCTTGGCCAATTGGCAATGCATGCCCATTTCTTCCTTGAGTCTGCGGATGCCCGCATCGATGACCAATTCTCCCTCTCGAGGATGACTGCAGCACGTGTTGGTCCATAACCCGCCACTGTGGTATTTGTTGTGTGCCCTTTGCTGCAGAAGCAAATCGCCTTTGCTGTTTAGAATGAACACGCTGAAGGCGCGGTGCAAGACGCCCTTTCTGTGGGCAGCTATTTTTTCCATGGTGCCTTGGGCTTGGTCAAGGGTGTTGACCAGCACAACTTGTTCTTCTGCTCTATCGTTTAAACTGGAATTCATCTCGTCTGTTCCATCAAACCCCTCATCCATTCTGAAAACTTCGGGCTTTCTCTCCAATGGTCATCGGCGAGGAGCCGAGCAGTGGCTTGCCTGTCCATCGTCCAATCTCCATTTACCCCGAGGAAGCGAGGAGCGGTGCCGGTGATGCACAACCTGAGGGCCTTCAAGATGTCCAGTGTTGGATTTTCTGAAACCAACGAATTCAGGTTTTCCAGGCCCGTTTGGAGTTTCTTGAGTTTGGTGGCTGGATTCCATTCGAAGTCCGCACTTCTGGCAAGCGAGACCCACCTGTGGGCTTCGATGACGATGGCGCAGAAATCCGTTGCCTGCTCCAGTTTGGACTCGGCAAGCGCTTTGGATTCCATCGCTTGTTCGAGGGAGGTGTGATCGAGAAAGGCCATTCGCAATTCAGCGAGATCGTCACATTGTGTCTGGCTCCATGCCACGACAGGCATTGTGCCTGTCCAAACCCACAGAAGAAAACACCACAGAGGGCGCATTGTCAAAGCAGATTGAACTGATGACGGAGATAAGAGCCCATCAGCAGCATGGCTTTTTGCCGGTTGGGAATTCTGATTCGCTCCTTGAGGACCCGGTGGTGGGGAAGCCGTCTGATTTTGCGAAACAGCCGTGTGTAATAGATGTATGCCATGTAGACACCGAGCCTTGCTGAGCGCGGAAGGCGGAGAATCCCTTGATATGCGTGTTCGAAATCAGCTTCGATTTCCTTTTCGATTGTCACCTTGGCGTCCTGGTCAAAGTCTTCTAGGTTCAAGCCCGGGAAATAGGTTCTTCCCAGCCCCTCCCAATCGGCCTGCAGATCACGGAGGAAGTTGATTTTTTGGAATGCGGCACCCAGGCTTCTCGCCTGAGGAAGAAGTGCCTCGTATTGATCCCGGTCTCCAGACACCAATACAGACAAGCACATCAGACCAACCACCTCTGCGCTGCCGACGATGTAGTCGTCATATCCCTCACGGTCATAGGCTGTTTGGTCCAAACCCCGTTCCATCGATTCGAGGAACTTGTCGACGTGGGCTAAATCCATCTGGTATGTCCAGAATGCCCATTGGAAACTGTTGAGGATGGGATTGAGTGAGATTCGCTCATCGAGTGCGGTGTGCGTGTCCGCCTTGAATCGCTTGAGAAGCCTGTCCTTGTCGTATCCGTGAAAGGTGTCTACGATTTCATCTGCAAACCGAACAAAACCATAGATAGCTTGGATGGGTGCACGCAAGTCTTTTTTGAGGAGGCGAATGCCCAGGCTGAAGGAGGTGCTGTATTTCTTTGTGGTCAGCGCGCTGCATTGCAGCGAAACCGAGTCGAAAAGAGGTTTTCCCGTGGTGAGCATTCCTTCGGATCCTGTTTGTGTCCGCGCAACAAGAGCGTGCTCCGGTGCATGTGGATTTGCTATGGGGGGACGGGCATTCATCTCAACAGTACAATGCAAACTTAGCAAGCGTCTGGTTGTTCGATCTCGATTTCGCTCGCCAATCCTGGCATGCCCTTCGATTTGAGGACCTCGCTGGCCGCAACTTGTCCACTGATGATGCTGGGTGGCACACCTGGTCCCGGCGTGGTCAGCTGTCCCGCGAACCATGTCCCCGACAGCTTGGACTTCATTTTTGGCTTCAAAAAGGCGGTCTGTCGAAGGGTATTGGCCAAACCATATGCATTTCCCTTGTAGGCGCTGTAATCTGCTATGAATTGACGGTGGGCATATTGCCGCTTGTAGACCACGTGTTCGTTGATAGCAATGCCAGTTCTGGCTTCAAGGCGTTCCATGATTTGCCCGTAGATGCGATCAAAGTCTGTCTGGTCCTCGGCCATGCCTGGGGCTGTGGGAACAAGCAGAAAGAGGTTTTCGCAACCCTCCGGTGCTACACTCGAGTCGGTAACGCTCGGAGCGCACACGTAAAACAAGGGGTCTTTTGGCCAAGCAGGGTCATCGTAAATCTCTTGGGCGTGGGCCTCGAATGAGGTGTCGAAGAAGAGCGTGTGGTGTTTCAGATTTGGAATCCTCCGGTTGACCCCGAGGTAGAACAAGAGTGAGCTAGGAGACATGGCCCTTTTGTCCCAGTAGGCCTCGTTGTATCGCCTGTGTGCGGGCGGCATCAGGTGCTGTTCGGCATGGTGGTAGTCGCAGGCCGCGATCACTTGAGGGCAGAGAATGTGTTGACCGCCTACACGAAGGCCTTTGGTTTTGCCGCCTTCTTCTAGAATGGCCTCTACGTTGCAGTTGAATTCGAATTGAACACCTTGTTCACGAGCGACTTGGACCATGCCTTCTACAATGCGGTGCATGCCGCCCATGGGATACCAAGTGCCAAGTGCGGTGTCGGCGTAGTTCATTAGGCTGTACAGTGCCGGGGTGTTTTGTGGTTTGGAGCCGAGGAAAAGCACCGGGAATTCCATCAGTTGCACAAGCCGAGGGTCCTTGAAGTGACGTCGGACGTGATCGCTAAAGCTTCGAAGCAATTGAAGTCGCGGGGCGTCGCGCAGGATGTCGAGACGGGCGAATTCGAGAGCGTTGTGCGCAGGCTTGTTGACGAACCGTCCCATGCCAATGTCATATTTGACTTTGGCTTCTGCGAGAAACGACTTGAGCTTTTGGCCTGCTCCTTGTTCGATGGTTTCGAACGCTTCGGCCAAGGCTTCTGTGCCTGCGGGAACGTCAAATGGTCCTTGATTGAACTCGACACGGTACGAGGGGTCCAGCCGCACGAGATCGTACAAATCCTTGACGCTTCTGCCGAATTGAGCAAAGTAGCGGTCGAAAACGTCAGGCATCCAGTACCAGCTGGGGCCCATATCGAAACGGAATCCTTCCGCGTCAAAGCGCCGAGCCCTGCCTCCGGCTTGGCCGTGCCGTTCAAAAACGGTCACTTGAAGCCCTCTGCTGGCGAGCGTGGTGGCGGCTGCGAGCCCGGCAAAACCGGAGCCGATGACGGCGACGTCGATTGTGGATGGTGATTTGCGTGTCATGGACAAGGAAACAAACAGGTTTTTACCGATTTGTGTTCAACGGTCTATTTCGGGAATAAGGTAGTGTTTGCTGGTTATGGAATGCGCTATTTAAGTCATGGTAATCCAGTTCCGGATGAAA
>CAXHAW010000103.1:0-6230 GCA_964014525.1 uncultured bacterium | reverse complement strand
CGCCACAATGGGGAGTGACACAGCAAACGGTATCCGTTTGCCCCTCACGGTCGAATCCGGTCGGCTTCGAGCATTGAATCCGGGCAGGTGAGCTGCATCAGAGGCTCCGTCAAGCGGGGAGTCCTCCAAGGAGGCGAGATCTGAGAACTGGCCCGCTGGCGAAGCAAAAAGCGCAATCGAGGACAAACCAGCGGTATCCAATGTCATCCTGATCTCAGTGCAAGCCGCCCTGTTGGCCTGCGGCAACGGAGCAGGCAAACTGTCTGCACTCGCCTGCCGCTCGGCTGCTGTATCGGGCTCCGCGAAATACAGCGTTCTCCCATTGCCGACCATGACCAAATTCTCGAGGCGCCCGTCGCGGAAATTGCCATCGAGATCCCGCCCTGCCATTTGATTGTAGAATCCCCGCCCAGCCGGACTGGCGACAAAAGCATGCCGTCTGACTTCTAGCCGTTCGGGGTTGCCTCCTTCAAGGAACAAACGCACGGAATCTCCAGTCAACTGATCTGGCCCATTCCACATGACCGGGCTGCCATCGAGATCTACCCGCCCCGCCTTTTCCGACCAAATCAAATCTTGTGCAGCTGCCGTGACTTCTCCAAAGTGCAGGGCTGCACCTGAATGCGCCCGGAGAAACCGACCATCAACATTGTCCTCAATGTCCATCGTTGGCGCAGAAACCCGCAAAGGCTCTCCGCCTTCATACAAATGGGCCACAGCCCTTCCATCCATTGCCACATTGGATCCGCCAATGGCCTCCTCATTGGCGCGATCAAAGCGAACGGTATCCGCTTCGAGACGGTAGGTCGTGGCCGTATCTCGGAGGGCAACCCTACCATAAGCAAAACCCACAGAATCCGACATAGCAAGGCTGTCCGCAAGCACCACGAGGGCACCATCAATGAAACGGGCGCGGGCCGTGTCACCTCCGATGAACCATCCCGCTTCAGACTCCATGGACCATTGACCCCTAGAACACAGGATTCCCCCTCCAGGGTGGGAGACCTCTGCCGCAGACAACAGGTCAAGCCGACGGCCATCTGGCCAATACCGCACCTTCTCCGACAGCACCTGCACAGTGTCCAACGTCATCACCACGCCGCCATCGAACTCCATGGCGCGCGCATCCCGGTCATACCAGCCGGAGCGGCTTTCAATTCGCTCCGACTTCGTGGTCACCACACCGTCTTCTGAAAAGCGGGCCACACCAGAACGAAAATCATAGGTGGTCCGCTCGGTCGTCAAGGTTCTCGGCTCAGATGGATCGGTGGAATCCACAAGACGCACCGTTCGACCGGTCATGCGGCCAATGCCCCTGTCAGGGAGCAACTCAAGGACGTCTCCCGTCAAAACGGCCGGGCCGTCCACGGCTTTCACCTGGCCCATGAGCCGGAAACGTCCGGCAGGAAACCGCCACGCACTGTCACAGACCACCTCCGCATCCGCCACCATGAGCACCACATCCCCAATCAACCGTTGCGCCTCAACAATGGAGGGGTCTCTGCTCACCTCTTCCGCACGCAAAATCTCCACCTCAATGGACTGCGCCAAGGCGAAACAGGGAAGGGCAACGAGGGCCCACAAAAGAAACACGCGCCAAACCGCGTTATCCATGTAGGCATCAACGTGGAATTCGTCCTGTCGGTATGCGGTATGGTTTGCCAACAACGGGCGGCGAAAATTCCAGACACACCCCGGCCTGAATGCCCGTCAAAGCTAGATAGTTTCACTCCTCGAATGGCACCACCGAATTCTAGCCTTTCCCGCACCCCGAATTCCGGCAGTCCAAGAGGCCTTCCAACAGCGCCTCGTTGGCCAAAATCAGCGGTCTTCATGACGTGCACCTTGGTTCTGTTCCTTGGAAGCGCCTTTCATCCACCAGCAGAACCAGCCATGACTGTCGTGCTCGACGCAGGTCATGGCGGAAAAGATCCAGGCAATTTGGGAACGGGGCGATACCGCACAGCCGAAAAGGACATCACCCTCGCCGTGGCTCGGAAAACGGCAGCCTACATCGAGGAACGCATACCCGGTGTCCGCGTGATCATGACGCGAACCGGAGACACCTACCCGACACTTCCAGAACGGGTGCGCATTGCCAATGAGGCCCAAGCTGATCTTCTCCTGTCCATTCACTGCGATAGCTTCGAGAAACCATCGGCTATTGGCAGCTCCACCTTCGTTATGGGCCTGAACAAGAGCGAAGCCAGTCTGCGGGTCGCTGCCAAGGAAAATGCAGCCGTCTTCAACGAAAAGGACGCGCAGGGATTCGACCCGGATGACCCCGACACCTTCATCGCCTTGGCGCTGAAACAAGAAATTTACCTGGGACGAAGTCTCCAATTGGCAGAGCTCATCCAAACTCAATTCCGGCAACGCGTCGGCAGAAAAGACCGCGGTGTCCGTCAAGCCCCTTACTATGTGACCGCGTATGCAAGCATGCCCAGCGTGCTGGTTGAACTTGGCTTCCTCACCAACCCCAATGAAGAGGACTTCCTCCAATCGGATCAGGGACAAGACTTCATGTCCAGCGCTCTTTTTCGCGCCTTCCGGGACTATGCCCAGCGGTGGTTCAGCCTTGAGGCCGCGGTGCAAGATGGAATTGAAAACCCCACCGAAAATGAGGAGGCACAAGGGAGGAAGGATTCAGAGAAAAAAGACCCAGATGCCGTCGCTGATAAGACCGAAATCAAGCCGGATGCCCCGCCAGAATGGCACAAATCCATCGTCTCAGCGTGCGATCAAGACATCTGTTATTCAGTGCAAGCGGCAAGCAACAGACGCGGGAGCCCTTTGACAGGGCCAGACGGCGTCCAAATCCCCCATGCGTCCAAGCAACAGGTTGGCAACGTGTACAAGTACCGGGTCGGGTCTACGGCCTCTTATTCGGATGCCTGCCAGATGCGCGATACCTTGCGGAAGAACGGCTTTCCGGACGCCTTCGTCGTTGCATTCGAAAACGGGCTCAGGATCCCCCTCGAATCTGCTCTGAAAAAGGCCAAGGACTGACCCCTCACATCGCATGCAGAAAAGCAGGGAAATCAAAATTGGAATACTCGTCCTCTTGAGCGGCGTCCTGCTCGTGCTTGGCGTAAACTACCTGAAGGGCTTTAATCCTCTGAGCAACGGGCGTGAGTTCCACGCTGTTTACGACCGGATTGACGGGCTAGCGATATCCAATCCTGTCGTGGTCAATGGATTCAAAGTCGGCCAAGTATCAGGCATCGACTTCGATGCGAAGGGAAATGGAACCCTTCATGTCACCTTCCTCATCGAACAACCCAACCTCCAGCTGCCGGACGACACAAAGGCCCGAATCGTATCCAATGACTTATTTGGCACCAAAGCCATTAACCTCATCGCCGGACGCAGCACATCCCTAATCCAACCCGGAGACACCCTCCCCTCCGAAATCGAAATGGGCATCGCCGAATCCGTCAAGCAAGAGTTGATTCCACTGCGGCAACGCACCGATCAATTGATTGCCGGAGTCGACGAAATCCTGCTCAACCTCCAAACCGTATTCCAAGACAGCGCAACCCAAGGGTTGCCCAAGGCCTTTGAAAGCATCCAACGGACCATGGGACATCTCGAAAACACCTCACGAACACTGGACGTGACCGTAGAGGAAAATCGCGATGCACTTCACGGCATCGTGAACAACATGGAGGAGCTGACCAACTTCATCAACAACCAACAAGGGAACCTGTCTAACGCCCTGAACAACTTCAGTCAGATCTCTGACTCCTTGGCCAATCTCAAGCTCGCCTCTACCCTCGGCCGGGCAGACGCTTCCATAGCCGAGCTCAACCGCGTTCTTGAGGGACTCAATGCCGGAGAAGGTAGCCTCGGCAAGATCCTCAAAAGCGACAGCCTGTACGACGGCCTGATGGCCACCAACAAGGAGCTTCGGTTCCTTTTGAACGATTTATACCTCAATCCCCACCGGTACGTGCGCGTTTCCGTGTTTGGCGGCAAGGAAAAACGGAAATTGAGCGCAAAGGAGCTCGAACGCTTGCAGCGTCTCATCGATGCCGAACTCGACGAGCGCGAGACAAAAAGAAATTAATCCAGAATTGCCCATGCCCCACTTCGTTGGACAGTTGGCCTTTGCCCTGATTCTGGGAACTGCAGGATTCTTCTTTGCACGTCGCGTCAGGACCATCCGCCGAAACATCCAACTTGGCAAAGACATCGACCTGACCGACCGTCCCATGGAACGCTGGTACACCATGGCGCGGGTGGCCATGGGACAATCCAAAATGGTGGTGCGTCCAGTGGCAGGCATCATGCACATCCTGATCTACGTCGGGTTCATTCTAATCAACATCGAAGTCCTTGAGATACTGATCGATGGACTGTTTGGCACCCACAGGGTGTTTGCTCCCTATCTGGGAGGACTGTACGATTTCCTCATCGGCACCTTTGAATGGCTGGCCTTCGGTGTGTTGGTGGCCTGCGTCGTATTCCTGATTCGACGCAACGTGCTCCCCATCGCACGTTTTAGAAATCCAGAGATGCAGGGCTGGCCCAAAAACGACGCCAACATCATCCTGGTCGTAGAGGTCCTTCTGATGTTTGCCCTTCTCTCCATGAATGCGGCCGATGCCATAGCCCAAGCGCGAATTCTCGCGGGGGTTTGGACAGACCCACACCACTACATTGCCGCGGGGTCTTTTCCTGTGAGCCAATGGCTGATCCCACTGTATAGCGGGCTGTCCGACGGGGGCATCGTGGCTTTGGAACGCGGTACTTGGTGGTTCCACATCGCGGGCATTCTTGCCTTCCTCGTTTATGTCCCCTATTCCAAGCACTTTCACATCTTTCTCGCCTTTCCCAATACATGGTACAGCGACTTGACACCGTCCGGTCGTCTCGACAACATGGCCGCCGTAAAAAAGGAAGTGGACCTCATGATGAGCGGCGACCCCTTCGCCGCGCCTCCGGAACCCGCGGGTGAAGAACCCGCAGAGCCGGCACCGTTTGGAGCCAAAGACGTGCAGGACCTCACTTGGAAACAGTTGATGGAGGCTTACACCTGTACTGAATGTGGCCGATGCACGTCCGTCTGCCCCGCCAACACAACAGGCAAGCTGCTCAGCCCCCGAAAAATCATGATGGACACCCGAGATCGGGTTGAGGAAGTTGGACGGTCTATCGATGCATCCGGCGCAAGTTGGGGCAACGGAGACGGTAAATCACTGCTTGGCGACTACATCAGCGAAGAAGAATTGTGGGCGTGTACAAGTTGCCAAGCCTGTGTGGACGCATGTCCGGTCAACATCAATCCGATGGGCATTATCCTCGACATGAGGCGAAGTCTGATTATGGAAGACAGCAAGGCTCCCGAACCCATCACGGCCATGTTCAACAACATCGAGAACAATGGCGCCCCCTGGGCGTTTCCAGCAACTGACCGGGGAAAATGGACTGATGAAATGGCCAGCGAATCCTGAATCGATATGGCCATGACTGTCCCCACCCTCGCTGAGATGAACGCCCGCGGAGAGACACCTGAAGTCCTCTTTTGGGTGGGCTGTGCAGGAAGTTTCGATGACCGCGCCAAACGCATCACCAAAGCCATCGCCAGAATCCTCAATACAGCAGAGGTTCCCTTCGCAGTCCTTGGTGCAGAAGAAAGCTGCACCGGAGACCCTGCCAAGCGGGCAGGCAATGAATTTCTGTTCCAGATGCAAGCCGCCCAGAACATCATGGTGCTCAATGGGTATGGCGTGAAACGCATCGTAACCGGCTGTCCGCACTGCTTGAACACAATCAAAAACGAATACCCAGAACTCGGCGGCGAATACGAGGTGTTACACCACACGCAATTCATCCAGGAACTCATCGACAACGGTCGCCTCCGAATCGCCGATGGAAACCCATTCAAAGGACGGCGCATCACCTTCCACGACCCCTGTTACCTCGGCCGCGGAAATGGGGAATATGAAGCCCCGCGGTCCGCATTGCAGGCACTTGATGCCGACCTCGTAGAAATGCGGAGGTGCAAAAGCAAAGGTCTCTGCTGTGGCGCTGGAGGGGCCCAAATGTTCAAGGATGCCGAAAAAGGCAATCGCGAAGTCAACCATGCGCGAACGGACGACGCCCTCGAAACAGGAGCAAAGGTCATTGCGACAGGATGTCCTTTTTGCAACACCATGATGACCGATGGCGTGAAAAACGCCGACAAAGAACTGTCTCTTATACACATCTGACGCTGCCGACGATCC
>CAXHAW010000102.1:0-6245 GCA_964014525.1 uncultured bacterium | reverse complement strand
GGAGCAGCAGCTTGGCCAGAACGGCCTATGGAGAGGCCTTTTCCAAGGTGCACGCCCACATTCTTCGGGGCGACATCTATGAATTGAACCTCTGGCGGGAAATCCGCGGAGTGCTCTCCGAGGGCTGGTGTCCAAATGCTGCATTCCAGAGGATGACACGCCAGACCTCGGCCCCCTTCTCTGCACTGCTTCAATGGAACGGAGTCGATATCCTTTGTGCCAGCCCTGAGCGGTTTCTCCGTCGCGAAGGAGACCGCTTAATCAGTCAGCCCATCAAAGGCACCGCGCCGCGCCATCCCGATTCTGAGCGAGACGCAGCCATCGCCAAGGCCTTGCAATCCGATCAGAAAGAGCGCGCAGAAAACATCATGATTGCTGACCTAGTCCGAAACGACCTCAGCCAAGTCGCCCGCCCTTCGACCGTTGAAGTCGAAGAACTGTGCGGCATTCACAGCTTTAAAAACGTGCACCAAATGGTCTCCACGGTGACCTGCTCTGTCCGCGAGGACAAGGGGTTTGCCGACATTATGCAAGCCGCATTTCCCATGGGGAGCATGACCGGGGCGCCAAAAATTCGCGCCATGGAAATTGCCGCGGAAGTAGAGCCGGTGCGCCGTGGACTTTACTCTGGCGCAATCGGTTGGGCAGAGCCCGATGGAAGCGGGGGTGCTGGAGACTTCGACTTCAATGTGGTCATTCGGACCGCGCTGACAGACAGGCATTCGAAGCGCTGGAGTGTTCATGTGGGTGGCGCCATCACCGCCTTGGCACGCGAACAAGCCGAGTGGGACGAAACCCGACTGAAGGCCAAGGCTGTACTGGATGCCCTTGGCGCCTTAGAATCTGCGACCTTGCCGTAGGATGGCCGATGCATGGACCCCCTTGACCGATTCGCTTCGCTCCCTGCTGACCGCGCAAGGTTGGGCGGAGCCGACACCGGTGGCTGTGGCCGTCTCCGGCGGTGCGGATTCTATGGCGCTGTTGCTCACGGCCTGTGCCTTGGGATTGGACGTCACCGTGTTGCACGTGGACCACGGATTGAGACCTGAGTCAAGCGCTGACAGGGACTTTGTCGAACGCGCCGCCCGCGACTTGGGGTGTGCCTTTCACGCCCACTTGGCCCATGATCTGGCCGCCAAGGCGGAACGGGAAGGTCAAGGGTTAGAGGCCGCCGCGCGAGCGGAGCGGTATTCTTGGTTCGACCACAAGGTCGGACCAGGGGGCGTCCTCTTGACCGGGCACCACGCAGACGACCAGCGCGAAACGCAGTTGCTTCACCTCATCCGCGGCGCCCGTCCCGATGCCTGGCGAGGCATGGAGGCTTGGAACACAGAACGTGGCTTCGCCATCGGCAGGCCCTTCCTCAGCTTGACCCGTGAGGCCCTGTTGAATGCCCTTCACCAAAAGGGACAGGCCTGGCGCGAAGACGCCTCAAACCTCGACCCGCGGCATTTGCGGAACCGAATCCGCCACGAACTGGTGCCCCTGCTCGACGGGCTTCGCCTTGGATGGGATGCCGGGTTGAATCGGGCAGCCGACCTCGCTGTGGAATGGCGTGCGTCTACGCTGGAACTGCTCGCGGATTTGGAACCGGGTGAACTGCCCTTGTCGCGTGTGAAATCTGCCCCGTCACCACGACACCTGGTCTCACTGTGGGGAGCACAATTCGGGGCCGTCTCAGGTCAATTGGACGCCTTGGTTTCCTTGGCCGAACCGGGCACTGAGACCGGCAAGCAGTGCGCCACCGCATCCCACCGCATCCTGCGCGAAAGGGACCGCCTCCTTGCCATGCCGCTGGACCCACCTGATGTGACCCTTGGCCAGCCCAGATTTCTGAACCCACATTCGCATGCGGCAGGGGAAATTGACATGCCCCAAGGCACCTTGAAGTGGTCTGTCTGTCACGTGACTGAGCGACCTAAACTTGCCCAAAACGAAGACACCGCCCAATTGGACCTCTCCGCCTTGAAGGGGCCGCTGACCTTGCGCCACTGGTTGTCAGGTGACCGGATTTCCCCATTGGGAATGGAAGGCCAACAGAGCGTTTCAGACATCCTGACGCAACGCAAAGTTGCCCACGCATCGCGGTCCCAAGTGCTGCTTCTCGAAGATGCGGAGCAACATCCCGCGTGGCTCGTGGGCCACCGCATTGACCGGCGCGTCGCCCTGCCCGAGACAGTGTCTCCCCGAGGCATTGACGTTCTGACCCTCCATTGGTTCCCCACCTAATTTTACTGTGCGATGACGCCGACCCTCCGACACGACCTCGCCAAACCCAAGGCCCTATCCAACGAGCGCGAGCGCGAATTTGCCCTCGGCCTGTATCTCTTGCTGGCCGCCCTCTTTGTGTCGAGCCTGATCACCTGCAACCTCGCGTTCCGAAAGTTCTTTGTCTGGACACTGCCGGGGATGGATTACACCTTTGAGGCGAGCGTGGGTCTGTTGCCGTATCCCTTGACGTTCTTGGTGACCGACCTCATCAGTGAGGTGTACGGACGCAAACGGGCTGACGACGTGGTCAAAGCGGGACTGGCCGCGTCCATTCTGACCCTGCTGGTGATCACCCTTGCGGGGGCCGTCCCTGCGACCGGTTGGTCCCCTGTGACGGATGGTGAATTCGACCACGTCTTCGGCCAGACCGCACTCGCTGTGGGCGCTTCCATGGCGGCTTACCTCCTCGCCCAGTTCCTGGATGTCCGCATCTTTCATTTTTGGAAAGTGCGCACGGGAGGGCGAATGCTTTGGCTGCGAAACAATTTCTCGACCATTCCATCTCAATTCGTTGATACCCTGGTCGTGCTGATTTTGCTCTGCGCTGTGGGTGAAATCAAATGGGCACTTTTCGGGTCTCTTCTGCTCAACGGATTTGGGTTCAAGGTGCTTGTGGCAGCGGTGGACACGCCACTTGTCTATCTCGGGGCGGGTTGGTTCCGGCGCCGGTTCGGACTCTCTCCCGGACAGGAGATTGCCCTCTAAGGCCTCCCCCGACTTGACAGCCGTTGGCGCGGCGGGCGGCTTGCGAGGGTGAATGCAGCGTTATCTTCCCGCCCGCAAAGCAACGTGCCCGTGAAGCCCCTGCATTTCCTTTCCGCTGTACTGCTCGCGCTCCTCTTTGGAGCCAGCGTCCCCGCGACCGCCCAAATCCACGACCCCGTCCAGTGGGATTTCCACCTTTATGACAACGGCGATGGCACCCTCGACCTCGACTTCCACGCCACGGTCGAACCTAGATGGCATGTCTACAGCCAATTTCTGAACCCGTTCGACGGACCCATTCCAACGTCCTTTACAATCGAAACCGAGGGCGTTCAAACCGCAGACACCGCCGCGGCCGAATGCGAGCCCCACCTCGAGTACGACCCCAACTTCATGATGGACCTGCTCTTCTTCGAGGATGAGGTCCATTGGGTGCACACACTTTCGTTCCCTGGCGCCATTCCAGAATCGGTCAAAGGCTACCTGACCTTCATGGTCTGCGACGAAAGCAAATGCCTGCCGCCTGAGGATGTGGACTTTGACCTCTCCCTCTCCGATATCAAACCGGAAAGTGCCAAGCCCGATTACTGCGGTGCTGGCGGACATGCTGACCCTTGGGGTTCAGACGAAGAGGAGGCCCCCATGGGCATGTACGATCCCGTGCAATGGGACATTGTTCTGCACGCCAGTGGCGATCAAGGCGCGACGTTGGTCGCAACGGCCCAAATTGAAACGGGGTGGCACGTTTACAGCCATGACAATGACCCCTTGGACGGGCCCATCCCCACCTCCTTTGTCCTCGATGCCGAGACGGTGGAGCAGGGTGACCTCCGGGAATGCACACCGGAATTGCATTACGACCCCAACTTCGACAAGGAGGTCCGGTCCTTTGAAGGCACCGTGCGCTGGGCGTTGGAATTGAGCTGGACCGGTGATCGACCAGAGACCATCGACGGCCTGCTGACCTACATGGCCTGCGACGACACGAAGTGCATCTTTCCACCGGACGTTGAATTTTACCTCCCTCTCGACGCGGCGTTCAACGAGCCGGTCCCCGAACTGTGCCCCGGAGACGCGGGGTCGATCACGGAATCTGGAGAAGAGGGAGACATGGGCGACGGGCTATTTGTCTTGTTTCTGCTGGGCATGGGACTGGGCTTTGCGGCCTTGTTCACGCCCTGCGTATTTCCCCTGATTCCCATGACCGTGAGCTTCTTCACGAAGCAATCGAAAACCCGTGCTGAAGGCATTCGAAACGCCCTGATCTACGGCGCCAGCATCATTTTCATCTACACGGGTCTCGGGCTGTTGCTGACGGCAGTATTTGGGGTGGATGTGTTGAACCTCATCAGCACAGACCCCTATTTCAACCTCTTCCTGTTTCTGCTGTTGGTTGTGTTTGGCGTCAGTTTCCTCGGCGCGTTTGAGATTCAATTGCCTTCCAGTTGGGCCAACAAGGTGGACGCCCAGGCAGACCGTGGCGGATTGATTGGAATTTTCTTCATGGCGGCCACTTTGGCCATCGTCAGTTTCAGCTGCACGGGTCCCCTGGTCGGCAGTGCCTTGGCGGGTGCAGCAGCAGGAGACTTTGGTGGTCCCATTGCCGTGATGTTTGGCTTTTCACTCGCGCTGGCCATCCCCTTCACGCTCTTTAGCGCTTTCCCTGGCTGGCTTAACTCACTGCCCCAAAGCGGAGGTTGGTTGACGAGTGTCAAGGTCGTTTTGGGTCTTCTCGAAATCGGGTTCGCTTTTAAATTCCTATCCAACGCAGACCTCGTATTGCAACTCGGCCTGCTGAAGCGTGAACTTTTCATCGCCATCTGGATTGCCATTGCCCTGTGCATTGCAGTATACCTGTACGGAGGGCTGCGCTTCCCGCACGACAGCAAATTGGAACGGATGAGCGTCGGACGCTGGGGCCTCGGCACGACATTCCTCGTGCTGGCCATTTACATGATGCCCGGTCTGTGGGGCGCCCCCCTCAACCTGATTTCAGGCTTTCCACCACCCATGTTCTACGCTGAAAGCAGCGGTGGCGTCGCAGGTGGTGGTCACGGAGGATCTGGAAGTGACCACGCCACTTCGGGTCACATCGAAGCCCGCTTCAGAAATTATGAAGAGGGCCTTGCGGCAGCACGTGCAGAAGGCAAGCCCATGATCCTCGATTTCACAGGGTGGGCCTGCGTCAATTGCCGGAAGATGGAAGAACAAGTATGGCCCAACCCGACTGTGGCCAAGTACCTCAGCGAGGAAGCGGTGCTGGTGTCCCTCTATGTCGACGAACGCAAAGCCCTTCCCGAAGAAGAGCAACGGGTAGAACAATTCGGGGGAAAGGACTTTCGCATCCGCACGGTCGGCAACAAATGGACGTATCTGCAAGCGTCCCGATTCGGTACCAATGCACAGCCTTTCTATGTCATGATTGACCAAGATGGTGAGGCGCTAGGTGAAGGGGTCGGATATAACCCAGACCCGCAGAAATTCATTGACTTCCTCGAAGAGAACTACGCGCGCTTCGAAGCGGGTAAATAAAGAACGGGACACGGGCAAAATGAGGGTCCACACCAACACAACCCCTGTCAAGCCCTAGCTTGCACCGCGCACCTTTCGGACATGGAACACGCCGACCGCATCAGCCGACATTTTGAAGAAGCACAGAAGGTCCAACAGGCCTTTCTGGCAGACCCCGCCTGCCCAGCAGCTATAGAGGCCGGGGCGAAGGCCATGGCGCAGGCCATTGGTGCTGGCGGCAAGGTGATGTCCTGTGGAAACGGAGGCTCCATGTGCGACGCCATGCACTTCGCAGAGGAACTGACTGGTCGCTACCGAGACGACAGAAAGGCACTCCCGGCCATCTCCATTTCTGATCCGTCCCACTTGAGTTGCGTGGCCAATGACCTCGGCTTCGAATACGTGTTTTCGAGGTTCGTTGAAGCGATGGGGCAGCCCGGCGATGTCCTTTTGGCCATCTCCACATCCGGAAACTCGGCCAATGTGATCCGCGCAGCAGAAGCAGCCAAGCAAGCGGGAATGGGCGTGGTCGGCCTCACCGGCATGAATGGTGGCGCCTTGGCTCCTCTTTGTGATGTAGAAGTCCGGGTGCCGTGGTCTGGATATGCAGACCGAATCCAAGAGGTGCACATCCAGTGCATCCATGCCTTCATCGATTGCATCGAGGCGCACTGCGCCTGAGGCTCGCTTCTCCTTTGCTCGTCCGACTTCCAGCTGGTGGCAGCCATGAATCCCTGTCCATGTGGACGGTACAGAGC
>CAXHAW010000101.1:0-6248 GCA_964014525.1 uncultured bacterium | reverse complement strand
TGAAGTCTCGTGGGCTCGGAGATGTGTATAAGAGACAGGTTGAGGTAATGCACGTATTCAGACCCGTCTGAACTCAACCTCGGCAAAGATTCCGCCTGGGGATATTCAGAAGGCATCGACATCCGAAATGCAAAAGCCGCCACTGCGATGAAGACACCAGTGACAGCCAGCCGGAGAACCCCCGTTTTGGATTCAGACCAATTGAACCCCCAGTCCGCCTTTCGCTGCAACAGCATTGGGGCCCACCACCCCGCAGTCCACAAACCGCACATAAGTCCACTGAGGCTTTCTGTCCAGAACCACGTCACCAAAGCCAAAATGAGGACGATGGTGGTCTCGCTTCTGGACAACCATCTCGATGCCCATGGAAGCAATACCGCCCACCAGAGTCCAAAACGGATGTGGGAAATGAAGCGAGACGCCATGCGCCCACCATAAGGAGAACCGTCCAAAACGTCCAATAACACCACCGACAGTGTGGCCATGCCCGCACTGACCACTGCACACTTCAAAATGATGGGACTGGCGTACCGGGGAAGGACCGAACGGCCTCGCCCCGAAAGCAGTGCCAATCCTCCGACCAGCAGGGGCAATTTGATTCTGGCGTCTTCCAAAGCCACCCATGCATCCTCGCTCCGAAAAGCAGAACATGCCGAGAGTAAAACCACCCCAACCAAAGCCCAACCAGACCACAAGGAATACCGACCTTCCGAATCGCGGCGCACTGGGTTTGCCAACTCGACGAGGGCGACCAAACCCAAGAATCCAGTTGCAATGCTCATGAATGCATTGGACCACGGAAAAGCGAGGGCCACGGCACACCATGCCGCGGTCCAAAGCCTGTCCCTGACCAGCGGGGACTGCATCAGCGTTTGTCGAGCGATTCGGGACTGGCTGCGCTGCCCTCGCCGATGATGGAGACCATCTCCTCTCCGAAGACATCACGGGCCCTCAACACCGTCGGGTCTTTCGTCAGGCTGCGCTCCACCATGCCCGCGGCGAGGTGAAAACGCAACACCACCTCTTCCTCCAATGCTTGGCGAATTTCCACATCAAAAAGGCTCAAATCCCGAACGAGATTGGGCTTCAATGCCTTTTCCAAGTCCTTCATGGACTCCGCTGCAACCGCTTCATATTGCTCGATGTCCACCACCCCCTTCAGGTCCTCCAAAACGGCCATGCTCTCGGTGGTATAGGTAAACCCCTTGTTTTGAAGGTGTGCTTCCAATGCTGTCCAATCATCCGGGCTTAGCGAATAGGAAACAGGATCGGGAACATCCGCACTGTCCAAACGAGAGGCCACGGACGTGGCATAATCGAACACCGCGTGATCGTCGAGAAGCCGCTGGAGCAGGGTGGACATAAACGGGGTCTCCACCTCGATATCCGGCTGGATGCCCCGGCCTTCCACCACGGGGCGGCCACCTCGTGTCTGAAAGGTGCGCAGCAGAGAATCAGACAGAGCAATGGCTTTGCCTTCAGCATCTCGCTTTCCGCCATAATCTAAGCGCTGTATGCAACGTCCACTGGCCGTGTAGTATTTGGCCACGGTCACCTTGAGACGGGTGTTGAAGGCCATGTCCTTCGTCTGCTGCACCAACCCCTTTCCAAAGCTCTCCATGCCGACAACCACAGCCCTGTCCAAATCCTGCAGTGTACCGCTTACGATTTCTGAAGCACTGGCGGACTGACCGTCAATGAGCACGACAAGCGGCAAGTCCGGTGCTGTAGCACGACCGAGGGCAACGTAGGATTTGTTCCACTTGTCACTCTTGCCTTTTGTCGAAACGATCTCGGTTCCCTTCGGGACAAACAAATTCACAATGCTGACACTCTCGTTCAGCAGCCCACCTCCGTTTCCGCGAAGGTCCAAGACCAGTTGCTCCATCCCAGCAGAATCTCTCAGCGCCATCAGCGCCTTTCTCACCTCGCCAGCTGAACCCCGCGTGAACTTGGACAAATAGATATAGCCCGTGCGGTCATCGAGCATCCCAGAATAAGGCACCGCAGGAATGCGCACTTTGGTCCTCTCCACCTCGAATTCAAGTCTCCCCCCACCATATGGACGCTCGACCGCGATGGTCACAGCACTGCCCGACTCACCTTGCAACAGATCTGAAACAGCCTCGACATCCATGGTCAGCTCCACTGTCCTGCCGTCGACTTCGCGCACGATGTCGCCAGGCATCATTCCCACTTCATGCGCCGGATAACCGCCGTAGACTTCGATGATGGTCATCTGGCCTTCTATAGGCTGGACCAAGGCTCCTATTCCGCCGTATTCCCCCGTATTCATGAAGCGGATGTCCTCGATTCGCGACTCCGGGTAATACACTGTGTAGGGGTCGAGCTCGTCTAGCATCGCATCAATGGCGACACTCATCAACGTACCCGGCTCGGGCTCTTCAACGTAAAACTCATGAACCCCACGAAATACCGAGGTTAAAATTTCAAGGTGTTTGGTCACCTCGAAATACGTGCCTGAGGGCAAGGCCGCTCGAATGCCGAACACAGCCAGGGCGAGGGCGGCGATGATGGTGAATTTGCGGGACAATCGGTATCGATTCATTCGTGGTCGGGAAGGGCTTCATTCATCCTTGAAAGCAGCCGGTCCATCGCCCGGTCCATGCCCTCTTGGGTTGGAACCTCACTGCCCACAAAGATGAGCACCACAGCACACTGGTCACGCTCCGCAAGGGATTCTTCGAACACAGAACGCCGATGCCGCCAACTTTCGCGCATCAAACGCTTAATTCTGTTGCGGTCCACAGCCCTGCGAAACCGCCTTTTGGATACCGTGAAGGCCACCTGGGTTGGTGCAGGCCCGTCTTTGGAAACGCCCGCAAAACGAGAAATCAGCGGAAACGCCTTTGCAGTGTGGCCCACTGCGAAAACACGGTCCATGACCACTTTGCGCTTCAAGCTGCGCTCCCGGCCCTGACCGTGGTCCACTTGGGGTTTTTGGGAGTCCAGGGCGTTCAGTCCTTGCCGAGTATGTGGTTCTCGATGGCCATGCTCATCGAAGGGGCCTTGGGGTTGGGTGCAGACACATCAATCCGAAGATTGTGGCCTTCCGCAGCCTTCCGGGTGGTCGGACCGAACACGGCAATTTTGGTCTCCCCCTGCTCAAAGTCCGGGAAGTTCTTGAAGAGACTTTCGATTCCCGATGGCGAGAAGAAGACCAGCATATCGTACTTCACATCCGACAAATCGGACAAGTCGCTGCACACCGTATTGTACATCACGGCTTTTGTAAAGTCGATGCCTTGTTCCTCCAATGCCTCTGGAATGCTGGCCTTGAGGATGTCGGCGCACGGGAGCAGGAACTTTTCCTTCTTGTGCTTTTTGATGTAGGTCATCAATTCGGCGAAGCGAAGCTGCCCATGGAAAATCTTACGTTTTCTGTAAACAATGTACTTCTGGAGGTAATGTGCTGTGGATTCACTGATACAGAAGTATTTCGTTGAGTCCGCAACTTCGTGCCTCAGCTCAGCTGCCATACGGAAGTAGTGATCCGCTGCATTCCGAGACGTAAAAATGACGCTACCGTGCTCTCCCAAGTCAATTCGCTCCTGCCTGAACGTCTGTCCGCTCACGCCCTCCACATGAATGAAGCTGCGAAAATCAATCTTCAACTTGTGTTTGGCAGCCAAATCAAAATAAGGCGACCGTTCAGTTGACGGCTTGGGTTGTGAAATCAGAATGGTCTTGACCTTCTTGCCCATGTGATTATCCCTGCCACGTGCGGATGAGGACCGCAACCGGGAGGATTTCAAGGCCGCAAAGGTAAAGAATCCCAAGTAGGGGTTGTTTTCTAAACATCGGACTCTGCGAAAGGCCCCTTGTCTGCCGGAGTATCCAACCCAAAGACCAAGTTCCAGACGCGATCCAAATGCCTGCAAGGCTCGCACCGGGGCCCCAACATGAACACACAAACCCGATAGGCGCAACCACCCAAGCTGCAGACTCCATCAACATCCTGTGATTCAACAGGAAAACATCACCCACATGTGTATCTCCAGCGTGCAGATTCCAGAGCACAGAAACCATCCATCTCAATGCCATCAGCAGGTTCCATATCAAAAACAACCGCAGGACGTGAAAGAGAGAAGGAACAGATGAATTGGAGACGGTGATCATGCCAGCGAGGGACATCGACAAGGCCAGTCCGGCCAAGAGGTTTGCCGCCAACCATGACGCATGGATGCGTTGTCGGTCTCCAAGCTCCAGAACCAAGAGTCGATGGTCTGTCCAAGCCCATTGCATCCATTGACGGTGGCTCGGCTGGGCCCGGTGAAGGAGGCCCAAGGCCAGCGCGAGAAGGAACCACCCCATCCACCACCCTCCGGGCAGCTCCTGAACCGTGCGCAAGGTTCCCTCGAACATGGGTGCAATGTCGTGCATCGAAAAGTAGACCTGTGCCCAACATCATGGGTGGCCGGGAACCCGAATCTGTTTGCGCCACCGGCCCATGCACGTCCTTCCCCACCAATGAAGGTCCCAAATGACACCGCCGGGCGGCATGGGCAGACCTTGAGCGTCGAGCCCATCCCATGTCCAACGCCCCTCCTGTTCTGCCACGTCCAACAAAAAACTGGCCCGCAGGCACCCACTGGGCCATTCTACCATCCTCAGAAAAACTCCATGACCGAGTGACGGGAATTTCCAATGCAGCACAGGCACCCCATCCAACCCAACGCGGAGCGCTTGACGGTTGTCCTGAAGCCATCTCGGGAAGAGACAGGAGAAAAGCACCTAGAAACCACCCAATGGGCGTTCCACTTTGGTTGTGACTCCGCATTGGGGCAACCTCTTACCTTTGGCCTGCCTGAATCCACCGCCTGCAAGGGGTTTGAAGGCGGAAACGATAAAAACCGGAGACCATGGCATCCACACACGGTAGAACCCTCGCTGTCATAGGCGCAACCGGACTGGTGGGCCGATCCATCATCCAAGGATTGGCAGCACGCAAGTTCCCCATCAAGCGACTCTTGCCCGTGGCAAGTCAGCGATCCAAAGGGAAAACGGTGGACTTCAAGGGAGAGGCCATCGAAGTCATGACCGTAGAGGAGGCCCTGGAACAAGGTCCCGACCTGGCTTTGTTCAGCGCAGGCGGTGATGTAAGCCGCCAGTGGGCGCGGGCTTTTACCGACAGGGGGTGCTCTGTCGTGGACAATTCCTCTGCTTGGAGAATGGATCCAGATGTCCCGTTGGTGGTTCCCGAGGTCAACGCCGACAGCATTACCGATCGCGACCTTTTGATTGCCAACCCCAATTGTTCGACCATCCAATTGGTCATGGCCCTGAAGCCACTTCACGACCGTTTTCTCATCCGGCGTGCCATTGTCAGCACCTACCAAAGTGTCACCGGAACTGGACAAGCGGGGATTGACCAGCTCCAACAGGAACGAAATGGAGTCGATTCAACGCGAATCTACCCGCACCCGATAGACGGAAACTGTCTGCCCCATTGTGATGTCTTTCTGGAGAACGACTTCACCAAGGAGGAAATGAAGCTTCACCACGAAACCAAGAAAATCCTCGACGATGCCCAAGTGGAAGTCAGCGCAACAGCCGTGAGGGTGCCCGTCGCAGGCGGACACAGCGAAAGCGTCTATCTAGAGATGGAACGGCCCTTCAGCGTGCCGGATGTTCGAGAGGCCCTGCAGCTGATGCCAGGGTTGATCATCCAGGACGACCCCATGGCCGACCTCTATCCCATGCCACTGCGCGCAGAGGGAAAGGACGAGGTCTTTGTCGGTCGCATCCGCAGGGACCTTTCGCACGAACAGGGTTTGCATATGTGGGTTGTTTCGGACAACCTGAGAAAAGGAGCGGCCACGAATGCCATTCAAATCGCAGAGTACCTGCAGCGGACCGGACGCTTCCGCAAATCATGAAAGCCCGCGTCGCATTGGTTTTCTGGATCTGTGGCGCCACGGCCATGGGACAAGAAGACCCTTGCGCGTTGCTTCCTGACCCTGGAGAGTGCGAGGCGGCAATCCCGGCTTGGTATTTCGACCAAGATTTACAGAATTGTACCCAATTCACTTGGGGTGGCTGTGGAGGAGTCGTCCCTTTCGAGACCCTTGATGACTGTGAAGCCGCCGCCTGCGGAGAAGGGGTATGGAGCCTGGCCGGGCTTTGTGACTCCATTGCAGTGGTCCCCGTCGTCATCGGAGACGCCACCCTTGGGCACCTAGAGGTGGACGTAAACGCCGATTACGAAACCGCCCATTGGTTTGGCT
>CAXHAW010000100.1:0-6255 GCA_964014525.1 uncultured bacterium | reverse complement strand
TCGAAAAACTGCTCGAAGCAGGGGCCATGGTGTGCGCCTTTGACCCAGAAGCCATGGACAACGTCCGCGGTCGTGTGGGCGACCGCATTGAGTTCGCAGAGAGCTCCTATGCAGCCTTGTCCGGTGCAGATGCACTGCTCATCTGCACTGAATGGCAGGTGTTCCGGACCCCGGATTTCGACCGGATGAAGGACGCACTGAACAACCCCATCGTATTTGACGGGAGAAACCTGTACGATGTCGGGGACATGGCCGAGCGCGGTTGGGAATACACCTCCATCGGACGTCGCGGATCACACGAGCAATGAAACGCGTTCTGATCACCGGTGCAGCCGGCTTTCTCGGCTCTCACCTCTGCGATCGATTCATCGCCGAGGGCCACCACGTGCTGGGAATGGACAACCTCATCACGGGTGACTTGAGAAACATCGATCAGCTGATGGGACTCGATCGGTTCGAGTTCCATCACCACGACGTCAGCCAGTTCATCCACGTCAAGGGAGACCTGGACTACATCCTGCACTTTGCCTCTCCGGCCAGCCCAATTGACTACCTCAAAATCCCCATTCAGACGCTGAAAGTGGGGTCGCTTGGGGCGCACAACTGTCTGGGCCTAGCCCGCGCCAAAGGCGCCCGCATGCTCATCGCGAGCACAAGCGAGGTCTATGGCGACCCTGAGGTTCACCCTCAGCACGAAGAATACTGGGGACACGTGAACCCCGTGGGACCCCGTGGAGTTTACGATGAAGCGAAGCGATTCCAGGAGGCGATGACCATGGCCTATCACACCTTCCATGGTCTCGAAACGCGCATCGTTCGCATATTCAACACATACGGGCCTCGAATGCGGCTGAACGATGGGCGCGTTCTGCCCGCCTTCATCGGCCAAGCCCTAAGGGGAGAGGACCTGACCGTCTTCGGAGATGGAAGCCAAACTCGGAGTTTCTGCTATGTGGACGATTTGGTAGAGGGCATCCATCGGTTGCTCCTGTCCGACGAGTCTCGTCCAGTCAATGTGGGGAACCCAGACGAAATCAGCATTGCGGATTTTGCAGAGGAGATCATCTCCCTGACAGGGACGGACCAAAAGGTCATCTACAAGCCGCTTCCAACGGACGACCCCAAGCAACGGCGGCCCGATATCGGAAGGGCAAAGGATCTCCTCAGCTGGGAACCAAAGGTGGGACGCTCTGAAGGGTTGGCCATCACCTATGACTACTTCAAAGGCCTCTCCGAAGAAGACCTTCGAAAGACCGAACACAAGGATTTTGCATCCTACAAAAAATGATCAGCTACGCTGGACAAGACGATTGGTTTGCACACGAAACGGCGGTCATCGACGAGGGCTGTGCAATTGGCGCCGGAACGAAAGTCTGGCACTTCAGCCACATCATGCCCGGCGCTGTTCTCGGAGAATATTGCAACATCGGCCAAAATGTGGTCATCAGTCCAGATGTCAAACTCGGCCGGAATTGCAAGGTCCAAAACAACGTGAGCCTCTACTCGGGTGTCGAGTGTGAAGACGATGTGTTTCTCGGCCCAAGTTGCGTTTTCACAAATGTCAGCAACCCTCGCAGTGCGGTGGTTCGGAGGGACCAATATGCCAAAACCCGGGTGGGCAAGGGTGCAACCATTGGGGCCAATGCCACCATTGTCTGTGGTCACGATATCGGTCCTTATGCCTTTGTCGGAGCCGGGGCCGTGGTGACGAACCACATTCTCCCATACGCCCTTGTGCTCGGTAATCCGGCCCGCCAAGTCGGTTGGATGAGTGCCTTCGGTCACCGCCTCGAATTTGACACCAACAACCAAGCGACATGCCCTGAGTCAGGTGAGGGTTATGCCCTTCGCGACGGCGAAGTCCACCCCATCAAAACTCCATCATGAACCAACCTGACCTCCACCAACGGCTGTTGGATCAAGACGCCACACTGGCTGTCATTGGACTGGGCTATGTCGGCCTGCCCATTGCGCTTGCCTTTGCCAAGCATGTCCGTGTTATCGGCTTTGACATCCATGCCGGACGTGTCGAGATGATGAAACAGGGCATCGACCCCAGTGAGGAACTCGATGCTGACGCCTTTAAAGGCTGCAACATCAGCTTCACCGCGAATCCAGAAGACCTCAAAGCCGCCCAGTTCTTTGTGGTCGCTGTGCCGACGCCCATCAACGCGACCAATCAACCCGACCTGTCCCCGCTGATGTCAGCATCCCGAACTGTCGGAGACGCCCTGTCTCCTGGTGACTGCGTGGTCTACGAGTCCACCGTCTATCCTGGGTGTACTGAGGAAGACTGTGTTCCAGTGTTGGAAGAACGCAGTGGATTGACGTTCGGCACCGACTTCAAAGTGGGCTACAGCCCCGAGCGGATCAACCCTGGCGACAAGGTCAACACCATTGAAACCATCGTCAAGGTGGTCAGCGGAAGTGACGCCGAGAGCCTAGATGTGATTGCCCGCACCTATGACTTGGTGGTCAAGGCAGGCACCCACCGCGCTTCTAGTATTAAGGTGGCGGAAGCCTCCAAAATCATCGAGAACACCCAGCGCGACGTCAACATCGCGCTCATTAATGAACTGAGCATCATCTTCAATCGCGTGGGCATCAACACGTTTGAGGTGTTGGAAGCGGCAGGCACAAAGTGGAACTTCCTGAAGTTCACACCGGGTCTGGTCGGCGGCCATTGCATCGGTGTTGACCCATACTACCTCACGTGGAGGGCCGAAAAATTGGGATACCACGCCAAGGTGATCAACTCTGGCCGTTATGTCAATGACAGCATGGGCTATTACGCTGGAAAGCAGGTCGTGAAGCGGCTGTTGGAAAAAGGCGTTAATCCCTTGGAAGCCAAAGTCCTCGTCATGGGCGTCACCTTCAAGGAAAACGTATCGGACATCCGCAACTCAAAGGTGTTTGACGTGATCCGCGAGCTGCGCTCTTTCAATGTCGAGATGGATTTGGTCGACCCGTTCGCCTCAGCAAAACAGGTTGACCAAGAATACGGAGTGCAACTGTCAGAGGCTCCGACGGAAGCAACCTACGACGCCGTCATTGTGGCGGTCAACCACACTCAATACACCGGATATGACAAGTCCTCCTTTGACCGATTGTTCGGGAATCCAGAGAATGGATTCTTGGTTGACATCAAAGGCATCTACAGGCATCTGTCCTCCGAAATGAGCTACTGGAGCTTTTAACATGGCCAACTTAAATCACATCCCAAAAGTCCTGCTCGTCACGGGTGGTGCTGGCTTCATCGGCTCACACGTCGTGCGTAGATGGGTGACACAGCACCCGGAAGTCCGCGTGATCAACCTCGACTCCTTGACCTATGCAGGAAACCTCGCCAACCTGAAGGACATCGAAGGTGCAGAGAACCACCGCTTTGTCAAAATGGACATCCGGGACACCGCGGGAGTCACAGCGCTGATGAAGGAGGAAAACGCAGACTCTGTGATGCACCTGGCCGCCGAGAGCCATGTGGACCGCAGCATTTCTGGTCCCATGGCCTTTCTTGAGACCAACATCATGGGAACGGCGTCCATGCTCTCAGCGGCAAGGACCGCTTGGTCGGATTCGGAAGGGGGGATGTCCGGCAAACGCTTCCACCACATTTCCACCGACGAAGTCTATGGATCTTTGGACGCCAAGGGGCTGTTCACAGAGGAGACCCCCTATGATCCGCGCAGCCCTTACAGCGCATCCAAGGCATCCAGTGACCACATCGTGCGCGCTTGGCACCACACCTACGGCATGCCAGTGGTGATTTCCAACTGCTCAAACAACTACGGATCCTACCAGTTCCCTGAGAAGTTGATTCCCTTGTTTATTCGCAACGCCGTCCAGAAGAAGCCACTGCCTGTGTATGGCCAAGGTGTCAACGTTCGCGACTGGCTGTGGGTTGAAGACCACGCTGCTGCATTGGAGGTGATCATCACACGAGGCGAAATTGGCGAGACATACAACATTGGTGGAGAAAATGAGTGGCGCAACATCGATCTGATCCAACTGATGTGTCGCCAGTTGGACGCCAAGCTCGACAGAGGGCAAGGAGAAACTGAGAACTTGATCACATATGTGACAGACCGGGCGGGACACGACATGCGCTACGCAATCGACCCCACCAAGCTAAGCGGGGAGCTCGGTTGGCGCCCATCGATCACGTTTGAGGAAGGCTTGGCCAAAACCATCGATTGGTATCTCGCCAATGACAGCTGGCTCGAGGAAGTCACCAGCGGTGCCTACCGAGACTATTACAAAGGACAATACGGAGAGCGCTGATGGGCATACTCTCCCGTTGGTTCGGGGCCGGTCCAAGCCAAGCCAAGTCGAAAGACCTTGAGCCGATCGACCTCTCCGCCTTCCGATACGACTTCCACAGCCATTTGGTGCCCGGCGTAGACGATGGCGCGCCCGATCTCGCTTCCGCCATCGAGATGGTTGACGGGCTTGTGTCCCTGGGCTATGAAGGGGCCGTTACGACGCCGCATGTCATGGTGGGGACCTACCCCAACGACCGCTCGACCTTGGTGCCTCCATTCGAAGCGCTGAAAGACGCAGTCTCGGAACGCCACCCCAACTTCAAACTTGCCCTTGGAGCAGAGTACTTTTTGGACACCGGCGTTCTCTCCGATTTGCGAAACGGCAACAACCTGCTGGTTCCTGGCGGCCGCCTGCTTTTTGAGCTCGCCTTTGGGGCGCCTCCAGAGGAGGGGCTGCTCAAAGAGTTTGTATTCGAGGCCAAGGTGAGGGGTTTTCAGCCCGTTTTGGCACACATAGAACGCTACAGCTATTGGCATGAGGAGTTGCACCGCTTTGAACAACTGGCAGACCTTGGCGTTTGGCTTCAAGTCAATGCAGCATCATTGACCGGGGCCTACGGGCTCGAAATCCAACAAGCGGCCTCCACCTGTATCGAAAAAGGATGGGTCCATCTTCTGGGAACGGATGCACATGGAATCCGACACATTGACGCCTTGGCCGATTCTAGGGTCAAGGCCTCGGTACACCGGTTGGCAGAAACGGCGAGAAACTCGCGTTTGTTCTAATCAGCCCACCGGGGCAAGGCGAATGACCAAGCCCTCCAGCGCATCGGCCAATTGGATTTGGCAACCCAACCTGCTCTCGTCTTCTACGTGGAACGCTTCGTCAAGCATGTCTTCCTCGTCATCTGACTTTTCTGGCATGGTCTCCGCATGTGCACTCTCCACGTAGCAATGACAACTCGCGCACATGGCCATCCCTCCGCATGTGCCCTCCACGGGCAGCTCCGCGCTCTTGCAGAGCTCCATGATGTTCATGTTCATGTCAGTCGGAGCCTCCAACTCATGGGGGACGCCCTCTCGGTCTATGACAGTAACACGAATAAACGTCATGGTCAGAATCCGTTGACCCCGTTTACTGTTGTGTACTTGAGTACGAGGTTCTTGTCGGGGTAAATCCGCTTGAAAGCACTCTGCACCATCAAGGTCGCCTCATGAAAGCCACACAGGATGAGCTTGAGCTTTCCCGGATAGGTGTTGATGTCTCCGATGGCATAGATCCCGTCGGCGTTTGTGCTGTAGTCGTAGGTGTCAACCTCGATTGCGTTCTTGGATATGTTCAAGTTCCAATCGGAGATGGGGCCCAGCTTTGGACTGAGACCAAACAACGGTACCCAATGGTCTGTCTCCAACCGCAGGATACCCTCTGTTTTGTGCTTGACCGTCAAGGCCTCAAGGCATTCTTCGCCTTCCACACCCATCACTTCCCCGTTGGTCAATAAACGAATCCGGCCCTCCGCTGCGAGATCAAGCACCTTCTGCACGCTGTCAGGATGGCCTCGAAAGCCATCCCTTCGGTGAACCAGAGTCACCTCAGAAGCGACACCATCAGCCAAGAAGTTGGTCCAGTCAAGTGCACTGTCTCCGCCTCCGCTGATCACCACTTTTTTGCCTCTGTAGAACTCAGGGTCCTTGATGATGTATTCCACCCCCCGGTCTTCATACTCGGCGAGTCTCTCTACAGGTGGCTTTCGAGGCTCAAAGCACCCCAATCCACCTGCAATTGCAATGATGGGTGCTCGGTGAACAGTGCCCCGATTGGTGGTCACGATGAATTGATCTTCGTCGTCCTTGACGATGGTCTCAGCGCGCTCCCCCAAAGTGAAACCCGGCCTGAAAGGCGCCGCCTGCTCCATGAGCCGGTCGACAAGGTCCCCGGCCAAGATATCTGGATCTGTCTCTTATACACATCTCCGAGCCCACGAGACTTCAC
>CAXHAW010000099.1:0-6259 GCA_964014525.1 uncultured bacterium | reverse complement strand
ACACAGGTAGGATCGTCGGCAGCGTCAGATGTGTATAAGAGACAGGGGGGAAGGCATGCCCGTCGCGTCGACAAAATTGCCTGCTCATGGAT
Source organism: uncultured bacterium (assembly GCA_964014525.1). GTDB lineage: Bacteria > Bacteroidota > Bacteroidia > Flavobacteriales_D > Sanyastnellaceae > UBA8752. The sequence goes on along the minus strand of CAXHAW010000099.1, from coordinate 6,167 downwards.
TGTCGTTTCGCTTTGGCCCTTATGGCCTCAATGTCTGTGGCCACAGGGACGGCGCAAACACTGAAGCACACGGAGTCTGGAGTGCGCTGGTCGAAGACCATCACCCCAGAGGGCCTGTCCGATCACCTTCACATTCTTGCAGCCGACAGTATGGAGGGGCGAGAAACCGGAAAGCGCGGTCAGCGGATGGCGGCAGACTATATCGCACAGCATTTTGAATCCGTGGGGCTTTTGCCAGTTAACGGCTCTTATTTCCAAGAGGTTCCGCTCAAGGTGTCGCAATTGAAAGGCGGGGTGTTGACCATTGACAGCCAGCAATTCTTGTACAAAAGCGACTGGGTGCCTTACCCAGGTATTGAGGTTTCCGATGTGGAAGGTTCAGTTGTGTTCGTGGGATATGGAATCCAAGACAAGGATGCGGGTTGGGATGATTACGCAGAACTGAATGTCCAAGGCAAAGTGGTGGTTTTTTTGGCCGGGGAGCCTGGGAGCGCCAAAAAAGGATACGCCTTGACAGGAACAGATCAACCAAGTTCTTGGGGCTCTATGAGAAACGCGAAACGCGAGATTGCAGACAGTCTGGGGGCCTCCGCTGTGATCGTGGTGACCGAAGAGTATGCCACCTTGAAATCGCGATTTCTGCCTTGGTTGAGCAGGGAAAGAATGCGCCTCGATGTGAACCGAGAGGGAGAGGGAACGGATGTTCCAACCCTTTTGATGAACCCGTCTTCTTTTTTGGGTTTGACGGGGTGGAAGTCTTTGGATTTTGCGCGAAAGAAATGGCCAAAACGAAAGTTGGCCAACGTGGTGTTGGGCACGGGCAAGATTGCCTTGGCAAGGAAGGACGACACGGTCATTGCGCACAATGTCTGGGGGCTAATTCCCGGAATAGACAGCACGTTGTCGTCAGAGATTGTGGTCCTGACAAGCCACTATGACCACGTGGGGGTTGCCAAGGGGGGAGATGTCTACAATGGAGCGGATGACGACGGCAGCGGCACAGTGAGCTTGTTGGAGAATGCTGAGGCTTGGATGGAGGCAACCAAGGCGGGTGAAGGACCAAAACGGAGTGTTCTTTTTATGGCCTTTGTGGGCGAAGAAAAGGGGCTTCTTGGTTCGGAGTGGTACAGTGACCACCCTGCATTTGAGTTGGATCAACACGTTTGCGACTTGAACATGGACATGGTGGGTCGGTTTGATGAGGCGCACCTAGACGATGACCGCTACATCTATCTCATTGGAAGCGACAAGCTGTCCAGTGAGCTTCACGACATCAGCGAAGCCGTCAACGCAGAGCACACACGGCTTTCATTGGATTATACATTCAATGCTCCTGACGACCCCAACCGATTCTATTATCGGAGTGACCACTACAACTTTGCTAAGCACGGGATTCCGGTGATTTTCTATTTCAGTGGCGTGCATGAGGATTATCACGGTGTGGGAGACACACCAGACAAGATTCGGTATCCCAAAATGGCAGAAATAGGACAGCTTGTGTTCCTGACGTCGTGGGAGGTTGCCAACAGGGAAAAGAAGCTGTTGGTGGATCGAATCAACGACTTCCCGACGGACCGCTGATTGCAGAGACAAACCGAGCCACCTCCAGTTCGTGAGCAGGACCCATGGCGGGGCCATTGAAACCACTGTGAATCCAAGGCGCCTCTTGTCCTTCGCGAAGGACAACGGTTGTAGGAAAGCTGACCACGCGGTCGAGGAAGGGCAGGGCCTTTTGGGCCTCGGTTTTTGAGGCAGGCCCCACCAGGGTCGTAGTCCAACGGGATGTTCCGTTGTCGAGCCCCATTTGTTCTGCATAACGAGACAGGCGACGCAGGGCCCGCTCTTGGCCTTGGTTTTGGGTTAGGCCGCGTTCGAAAGCGAGGGTGTGGACGGTTAGGTTGGGGTGAAGGGCGCTGAGTTCTCGAAGAAGCCGGTGCTCGTCCATGCAGTTAGGGCACCACGAGCCCATGACACTCAAGATGTGGACCCCCTTGGCCCCTTTCGCGCTCCACCAAACGGAGTCTCCGTCAATTGAAACCCCGGAGTATGTGACGGGAAGCCCTGTCCACTGGGCTTGGGGCGCGTTTGCAAGGCCAGGCATTGAGTCGGGGTTGCGCGTGCCGACAAACGGCGTGGAAAAGTGGTTCCCGCTGAGGAAAAGCCCGTCGACAATGTCCCCCTCGGCCGACAGTCTCCCCTTGAAGTAGAAGAGGTGCGCGCCGTCAAAGGTTTGAAGCCGGATGTCCCCAGTCTCCGCTATGTGTCCATGCAAATAGCGGAAGTCACCGGTTGAGGTGGCGATGCTGCCTCGGCACAAAGGCCCGGCTTGCCGGAGATAGAGCTGGCCGAACCAAGGGTCTTGGTTTCCAAAGGACAACAGCCAGGATAGGGTGTCGTCTGCCCACTGGGTTGCAGGTTCGTGTTCGTCACAAGCCTTCCACTGCACTGGAACCCTGTAGTCTCCATCGCGCAAATTGTCTTTCCAATAGCCCGTATCGTTGACAAGTGCAATGGTGCCGTCGAACACGGGCACGGACCAAGCGTTGCCAGAGGAGTCGGAGGGGACGAGGATCAGCGCCTCATCCGTGTTATGCAGTATGAGCGTATCGCCGCGCCAATGGCCGGGAATCACGACCTCGTCCGTGTCGTTTAGTTGGAATGTGAGGCTGCCGTGAATGTTGTGTTCTCTGGTGGTCGCGTTTTGTTGTTGGCAGCCAGAAAACAAAATGACCACGGCAGCCAAAGCCACCGTGGTCATGTTGAACTGAGAATCAGCCGACATCAAAGATCGAACTTGATGCCTTGGGCGAGAGGAAGCCCCGTACTGTAGTTGATGGTGTTGGTTTGGCGCCGCATGTATGCGCGCCACGCGTCGCTGCCGGACTCTCTTCCACCTCCGGTTTCTTTTTCTCCGCCGAAGGCCCCGCCAATTTCAGCACCACTGGTGCCGATGTTGACGTTGGCGATTCCGCAATCGCTGCCACTTGCCGACAGGAAGCGTTCAGCGCTGCGGAGGTTGCTGGTCATGATGGCCGAAGACAGACCCTGAACCACCCCGTTTTGTATGGCGATTGCCTCATCGAGGGTGTCGTACTTCATGACATATAGAATGGGAGCAAACGTCTCGTGCTGTACGATGGCCATATCGTTGGTTGCCTCTGCAATGGCGGGCTTGACGTAGCAGCCGGAGGTGTATTCTGGTCCATCGAGGATACCGCCTTCCACAAGCACTTTGCCACCCTGTGCCACGACGTCGTGCAGGGCCTGTTGGTACATCCCAACGGCGTCTTTGTCAATGAGCGGCCCAACGTGGTTGTTTTCGTCTAGGGGAGAGCCAATCCTGAGTTGACCGTAAGCCCGTGTTATGGCGTCGACCACCTTGTCGTAAATGCTGCTGTGTATGATGAGGCGTCGAGTTGATGTGCAGCGTTGTCCGCATGTTCCTACAGCACCGAATACAGTGCCGGGAACGACCATTTTGAGGTCGGCGTCGGGTTCAACAATGATGGCGTTGTTTCCCCCGAGCTCCAACAGACTCTTGCCTAGTCTCTCGGCCACGGCCTGGGCCACAATCTTGCCCATGCGGATTGAACCAGTGGCAGAAATGAGGGCGACCCGCTTGTCGTGGGTCATCATTTCGCCAACGGCGTAGTCTCCCTGAATGATACAAGAAAGCCCTTGTGGAACGTGATCCATGTCCTTGGTCACCTCATTCCATATGTTTTGGCAAGCCACTGCTGTGAGGGGTGTTTTCTCAGAGGGCTTCCAAATGCAAGCGTTCCCGCAGACCCAAGCCAGAGCCGTGTTCCAGTTCCAGACGGCGACTGGAAAATTGAATGCGCTGATGATTCCCACAACACCAAGCGGGTGCCACTGCTCGTACATTCTGTGTCCGGGCCGTTCGGAGTGCATGGTAAGACCATACAGCTGTCTGGAAAGGCCGACAGCGAAGTCGCAGATGTCGATCATTTCTTGGACTTCGCCGAGTCCCTCCTGTAGGCTTTTCCCCATCTCATAGGAGACGAGGGCGCCCAGCGCGTCTTTGTGGTTGCGAAGGGCCTCGCCGTACAGACGCACAACTTCACCCCGTTGGGGGGCGGGCACGTGCCTCCACGCCTTTCCGGCCTCGGTTGCTGCGGCTATGACTTTCTCGTAGTCGGTTGCGGAGCAAACACCAGTGGCGCCGATGGTGGCCCCATCAACAGGGCTTGTGCTGACAATCTGGTGTCCGATGGAAGCATTGTGTTGGCCGATTTGGACACCGGCGTTGTCGGAAGTGAGTCCGAGCTGGTCGAGGTGGGGTTTCATGTTCATGCTTGCGGAATTGCGTCGCGAAGGTACGCGGCGAATTGTCCGGTGTTGTGTGGTTTATGTTGTTGGTTTTCAGTTGTTTATGTTTTTCTCTTTTCTCGAGTAAGGCGAGGCTTGACTCGCCTTAGCGGTGTTGGGGTCTTCATGGGCCTCTTTTGGTGCCCGCACGTGTTCCACGTGGAACGTTATCTTCCTAAATAGAGCATGAGCACCGCGGCATCGGCTGCAGACACGCCACTGATCTTGCTGGCTTGGCCAAGTGTTTTTGGCTGTTGGTCTTTGAGCTTTTGTCTGGCCTCCATGCTGAGGGACGTCATGCGGTCATACTCCATGTCGTCGGGGATGGGCAGTTGGCTCATGTTGCGCATCCGGTCGGCTTGGGCCTGCTCTCTTTCGATGTACCCCTTGTATTTAATTGTGGTTTCAACAAGCTGTTCCCATGTTTTGGGAGTGCCGCTTGTTTGGATGGGCAGGTTGTGAATGTGAACGTGGGGGCGACTCAGGAGTTTTGACCACCTCGTCTTTTGTTTAATCGGTTGGGATCCGATGTTGATGAGGTGTTCGTTGACTTCTTCGGGTTCTGCAGATGTTGATTCTAAGGTCGTTTCGAGTTCGGAGAGTGCTTTTTGTTTCACGTGGAACGATTCCCAATCTTCGTCTGTTACGAGGCCCAGGGCCCGTCCTTTGGGCGTGAGCCGGCTGTCTGCATTGTCTTGGCGTAAGAGAATTCTGTATTCGGCGCGGCTGGTAAACATGCGGTAGGGTTCGTCGGTGCCTTTTGTGGTGAGGTCATCGATTAGCACGCCTGTGTACGCTTCATCGCGGCCGAGAACAAAGTCGTCGCCGTCGCTGGTCTTCTGGTGCGCGTTGATTCCTGCAATGAGGCCTTGGCATGCGGCCTCTTCATAGCCTGTGGTGCCGTTGATTTGTCCGGCGAAGTAGAGGCCCGGAAGGTGTTTTGTTTCTAGGGTTGAATGCAACTGGGTCGGTGGGAAGTAGTCATATTCCACGGCGTAGCCGGGCCGGAACATGCGGGCGTGTTGGAGTCCAGGAATTTTTCTTATGGCGGCCAGTTGCGCTTCTTTCGGCAGGGATGTAGAAAACCCATTGAGATAGGTCTCTACTGTGTGTTTTCCTTCTGGCTCAATGAAGATTTGGTGCCGGTCTTTGTCTGCAAAGCGGTTGATCTTGTCCTCTATGCTTGGGCAGTATCTGGGTCCCTTGCCTTGAATTGCGCCGGTAAAGAGTGGGCTGTCACTGAGGCTGTCGTGCAGGATTTGGTGAACCGCAGGGTTGGTGTAGGTGATGTGGCACGGGTGTTGTTCTCCTATTGCCAGTGTTTCGTAGTGGCTGAATGCCTCTGTTGTTTCTTCTCCAGGTTGCAGTTCTGTTTGGTTGTAGTCGATGCTTCGCCCATCGATTCTTGGGGGCGTGCCTGTTTTCATTCGGCCTGCCACGAACCCGTGTTGGGCAAGTTGGTCGGTGATTCCGTCAGCGGCGCGTTCGCCAGACCGGCCGCCACTGAACTGTTGGTTTCCCAAATGAATTCTGCCTTGCAAGAACGTACCTGACGTGAGAATGGTGGTTTTGGCATGGATGTCAATGCCCAGTTGGGTGCGAACCCCTACGACCTTGGTGTCCTTGATGAGAAGGGAGCTCACCATGTCTTGCCACAGGTGGATTCTGGGATGAGCCTCGAGTGTCATGCGCCATTCCTGAGCAAAGGCATGGCGGTCATTCTGGGTCCGCGGTGACCACATGGCGGGTCCTTTGGAACGGTTGAGCATGCGAAATTGGATGGCGCTGCGGTCAGAGATCCTGGCGCTCATGCCGCCGAGGGCGTCGATCTCACGGAG
>CAXHAW010000098.1:0-6322 GCA_964014525.1 uncultured bacterium | reverse complement strand
GACGACACTGGCGCGGACCCTGTGTGGGGAGATGTGCGTGAGGTTTGTGGCAATCAGGTCTTGGCCAGATTGGAGGATGAGCTGGTGTCCCTCGATTGCTGCGTTCTCTTTTGCAAAGGGCTGACCCACTGCCGTCAGCTCGAGGGTCGATAGTCCTGGTGCAAGGCGGGTTGGGCTGGCTTCCACGAGTCCGGGTTGCAGGGGCGTGCCAAAGCCCCGGACGATCGCGTAGGCGAGGAGAAGAATCCCTCCCAGTTTCCAGGGCATATTCCAATAGCTCATGCCCGCCAAATGTAGGGGAACAGGATGCAGGCCATGATGCTGGTTCCCGCGCACAACGTTGTTAGAAACAAGGGGATTTCCGCAACCAAAGGCCATGGAGTTCCTTGCAATGCGCCGACCGTGAGTCGGGTTGTCAGGATCAATTGAGGAATCAGAAGCGGAAGCCCGAGGATGGCGCCGAGTGCGCTGCCCCCTGTTTTGACTTGAGAGGCAATGGCCGTGACAAAGACCAGGGTGGTGGTCATGGACAATCCGCCAAGCCAAGCTGCCAGGACGACGACCCCGGTTTTGGCTGTGTCTCCTGCGGGCAAGCCCAAGAAAAGGAGGAATCCACACAGGACGATGGCGCTCAGTCCGGTGGTGGTGACAATGGCGTGTGCGAGTTTGCCCAGCATCAAGCCCAGCGGGTCAACCGTCCATTGCAGGTAGCGCCTTGTGAGGGACCGTTCTCGATCGAAAAGTCGTCCCACTGCGGTAAATCCGCTGAACAGGTAAACCATCCAGAGCATGGCAGACCAAGCGTCCGCTGAGACACCGTGACGGGCAGCTTGGAAGGCGATGTAGACCGAGGACAAGGCAAACAGGCCCACAGAAGCAATCTGGTGACCTTGCCGCCACTCTAGTCGCCACTCCAATGACGCGATTGTCTTGGCAGTCTGTATTGTGCTCTGGAATCCGGTGTGCATCAATTCAATTGCAGGCTCGGTATTTGGCGGGCGACCTTGCAGAAGAGTTGCGCCATGTTGCGCGCATCGTCAATGGCCCGATGTTCCGTTCCGGACCATTGAATGCTTTCATCTTCCAAGGCGTTTTTGAGTCCAATCTGATTTTTGGACTGTTTCCACTTGCCATAGTGTTTTTGGAAGCATACATGGGCTTCGAGCCAACCCAGATCCATGTTGTGCAGCACGGCGTCTGTGTTGAGCTGTCGCTTGTCAAACTCGCCCCAACTCAACGGAATCACATCGTTTATTCCGACCCCCATCCAATCCTCGTATTCTTCGATGACCTCATCGAATTGAGGTGCCCGGTCCACATCGGATTGGCGGATGGAGGTGAGGGAGGTACAGAATTTGCTGATGATGGGGTGCACCATGGGGCGGACAAAAGCGCAGAATTCCGATGTGATTTCGAGTTGCGCATTGACCTTGACGGCGCCCACCTCAATAATCTCCACCCGCTTGGGTCGGCTCGTCCGCCAGCATGTGGCTTCGAGATCGTACAGGATAAACGCCTTTTCCATGCCGTGTAAAGATACGGAGTGGAGAGGCCTGTGCTGTTCTGGGGGTGTGGGCGTCAATCCAGTATCGAAACCCCAATTGTATCGGGGGGCTGGGCCTGCACCAGACCATGGACGTGCAAGATGTGTTCTATGGCCGCGTCTTCACCAGCGGGGTCGTACTCTGTCTTGAGGTCGTGACCAAAAAGTTTAGCCAAGCCCTGCCACATAAAGGCGCTGAATCGACCCTTCAATTCGCGAATGACGCCGAAGGTGGTGCGCTGGGCTTCCCGGTCAATGAGTCGAATGAGCAAAATGCCCTCCCGCATGGTCAGGCGTCTCAAATCTCCTTCGAAACGGGCCTTCAATTCCTCTTCCTTGCGATCGATGAGGGCGCGCCTCTCTCGCCTGGAATCGGTTTGGGTCATCTCCGTTTCGAGGCTGTCCATTGTTTGTCCAGCAAAGGCGGCGTAGGGCCAAACTTTGAGGACGCGTTTTTCCAGGCGTCGGTAACGCTTGGACCCCGGTTGACACCGATGATCTGCGGGAACAGTTGGGCAGGGGGCCACTTCGGCTACGCCCAAATGAACAAGGGGAGGAAGGCTATCTGGAACAGCCATTTGGCCAGCCAGACCACCCCATGCAACCAGCATGCCCAACAGGACGGCGAGCTGTATTAGGAGAGACGGAACCTTCCGATTCATTGCGGGTTTCTAACGAACCCCACGCAGAAAAGTTGCCCCTTTGTGCGGAGGTTCAGTCCTCGAAACGGTGTTTCCAAGAAGAAGACGGACTGCCTTTGGAAAGTGAAGTGCCACGTTTTGTCTTGGGAACTTGGTTCTCTATTGCCGCAATGGCCGCCGGCCATTCGACGCCAGTTTTCCGTTGTGTCGTGTATGATCCAAAACGAGGGGCGTCGAAATGAGCGCCGACAAAGCCAGTGTCAAATTGACCTGAAATGAAAGCATCATGGTCCAATACATAGCGTCCAAATTCAAGGGTGGTCTCCACCCCTTGAATCAGGTACTCGTCAATGGCCCGACGCAACCGTTCAATGGCTTGGTTCCGGTCCATGCCGTGTGCACAGAGCTTGGAAATCATGGGGTCGTAATGGATGGAGATGGCATCCCCTTCTTCAACGCCCGCGTCGACTCGGATCCCTGGACCCTCGGGTATGACGTGGGTGGCCAGGGTGCCGGTTGACGGGAGAAAGCCTGAGGGCACATCCTCTGCATAAACCCGCAGTTCGATGGCGTGCCCTTGGATTCGCAACGAGGATTGCGAGAGACGCAGCTTTTCACCACGTGCGATTCGCACTTGCTCTTCGACCAGGTCCACTCCAGTGATCATCTCGGTTACCGGATGTTCCACCTGAAGCCGGGTGTTCATTTCGAGGAAATAAAACGTTCGGTTTGAGTCTACGAGAAATTCCACTGTCCCTGCACCGACATATCCGCAGGCTTTGGCACAGTCCAGTGCGCACTGTCCCATTCTATTGCGCAGGTCCTCATCGAGGAGAGCGCTGGGTGCCTCTTCGACCACCTTTTGGTGTCGCCTTTGGATGCTGCATTCGCGCTCGAAGAGGTGGACACCGTTCCCATGGGTGTCGCACAGGACTTGGATTTCAATGTGTCGGGGCTCTGTCACAAACTTTTCGAGAAACACAGCCCCATTGCCAAATGCGCTCTGGGCTTCGCTCATGGCCCGTTGTGTTTCTTCCCGAAGACGCAGAGGGTCGTGCACAACGCGCATTCCCTTGCCGCCGCCGCCGGCACTTGCTTTCACCATCACAGGAAAGCCGATGTCCTGAGCGAGACGTTCTACTTCAGCGAGGTCGGTGACCTCTCCATCAGAGCCAGGCACAAGGGGAACCTCTTGCGCTGCCACAGCTTCCTTGGCGGAGAGCTTGTCGCCCATGGTTCGAATGCTGTTGGGTCGGGGCCCGATGAAGGTGAGGCCCTCCCGTTCCACAGCTTCAGCAAATTCAGCGTTTTCGCTTAGGAATCCGTACCCTGGATGGATGGCGTCTGCACCGGTCTTTCTGGCGGCTTCGAGAATTCGCTCCGGAATGAGATAACTCTCAGACGCTGTGGCGGGCCCGATGTGCACGGCCTCATCGGCATAACGTGCAAAGGGCATGGCGGTGTCCACGTCAGAATGAACTGCGACACTGGAGATGCCCATGGATCGCAATGTGCGCATCACCCGAAGTGCGATTTCGCCTCGGTTGGCTACCAGGACCTTGGTGATGGGGCGGGAAGGGGCCGGTTCTTGGCTCATGTTGCCAAAGTTGGGGCAAGGGGAGCGGACTCCCGAATCAGAGTGGATATCGTCTGGCAATCAACCTTTCAAACGTGCGGGCGGGCAGCCAGCGTTTGAGTCGAATGGCCAGTTTTTGAAGGGGAGGGGCCACTGAAACGTAAAGGGGCGGACGCGATTGGCCAAGCAGTTTCAGTATGGCCCTTCCCATGTCTTCGGGCTCACTGGCATGGGCGACTTCTTCGTTGACTGCATCACAGACCTTTTCGAATCCTGGATAGGTGTCATTGTCTGGAGAGGCTACCCGGAGTCGGTTTTGGTTAATGGCGGTTCGGAAATCGCCCGGCCTGAGCACGGTAACCCGAACCCCATGTCTTGCCAACTCCATGCTCTGTGCTTCTGCAATGAGTTCCACGGCGGCTTTGGATGAGCAATAGACTCCGCGGAACGGCAACCCCACCACGCCGGCGACACTGCCGACGTGAATCAGGTGTCCTTTGGATCGGATGAGGTGGGGAATGGTCATCCGGCTCACCGTGTGGAGGCCAATGACGTTCGTTTGGTAGACGGAGAGCATTTCCTCTTCCGTGGTGTCGCCCATCGCGCCCATCATTCCGATGCCGGCATTGTTGACGACCGCGTCTAGTCCGTGGCCAGCCTCTGTGATGCTGGCTACAGCCTCTGCGATGGATTTTGGAGCGGTGACGTCGAGTTTCACAAAGCCGTGAACTCCAGGGGTCGGGGTCGCCCTTTCGACGCTTCTGCCTGTCCCCCAGACCCGATGTCCTGCCTCTGCAAGCACCTGTGCTACAGCTGCTCCAATTCCTGTTGTGGCGCCGGTCACGAGGACGGTTTTGGCGCGGGTTGAGAAGGAGTCGGACATGGGAAAAAAAGAGGGCAAGCGATTCCCATCGCACCGCTACGACCACTTACCCTTGCTGCCTTCCGGCCCTGGGGGATTCCGCGGGAGCTGGCCGTGGGAGACTTGCCCTCCGAGTCAAAGGTAGGACAGATAATGTCTGGGTGTATTTTCGCCCTGTTCACATGAATTCAATGAAGGTCTCCGAAACCCAACATCGCCGTCAGTTGATTCCGTCCGTTTTGTGGGGTCACGCTGCTGCTGGTGCCGGGATGGTTTTTGTCGGTTATTTCTCGGCCGCTTTGGTGCACTTTGAGTGGTTGTTGGGCTCTTGGTCGACTCCTTTCGTGCTGATGGTCGTTGTGTCTGTGATGGTGATGGTCTTGCTAACAGTTCGTCGCGATGAAGGAGCGCTTGGCTTTGGTCGCGCTTTTGGACTTTCTGTGCTCTCTGGTTGGATTGCACGAATGGGGTACAACCTTTTTAATCTCATGTATTTCCAGTGGTTGCGGCCGAATCACCTTGAGTCCTACGTTGGCCTCGTGGCAGAGAAGTCCGAGGAGGCGCTGGCGGTGTTTGGACTGGATATGGCAGAGGAAGCATTGAAGGGCCAAGACATGGTGGGTCTGTTTCGCGATCAGGCAGTTTGGTCGTTGTCGCCCATGGGGCAGGCAGCAGATGCCTTGGCTTCGGTGTTTTGGGTTGGCCTTGTGGCGTTAATTGTGGCGGCCATACTCAGGCGACCTCCTGAGAATTCTGCCGGCTTCGGCGGCTGAATGTACCTTTCTACCCGAGTCGGATCTGATGCCGGCTCCCTTTGCGAAACCGTCTTGGATACCAGCACCCTCACCGCCCCGCATCGTCCTGAACTGGACTTGAGCATTGTCGTCCCCCTCTACAATGAGGTGGAGAGCCTGCCTGAACTGATGTCTTGGATTGACCAGGTTCTCGGAGACAGGCCCTACGAAGTCGTTTTTGTCGACGACGGGTCCACCGACGGTTCATGGGAGGCGATTCAGTCCCTCAAAGCGAATTTTGGAGACAAGGTGGTGGGGCTCAGTTTTGCCCGGAACCAAGGCAAAAGTGCGGCCCTCAATACGGGGTTTCGCGTGGTGCGAGGCAAGGTGGTGATCACCATGGATGCCGACCTGCAAGACAGTCCAGATGAGGTTCCCGAATTGGAACGCAGGATTCGGGAAGAGGGTTTGGATTTGGTGAGCGGTTGGAAGAAGAAGCGCTACGATCCGATCATGAAAACGGTCCCCACCAAGCTGTACAATTGGGCCACGCGTCGTGTGAGTGGCATCCATTTAAACGATTTCAATTGTGGCTTGAAAGCATACCGTTGGGAGGTCGTCCGCGCCTTGGAGGTCAATGGCGAGATGCACCGTTATATCCCGGTGTTGGCCAAGCAGGCCGGTTTCAATCGAATCGGGGAGCAAGTGGTTCAGCACCGCGCGCGCAAATACGGGGACACAAAATTTGGACTCGAGCGCTTCATCAATGGGTTTTTGGATTTGCTGACCATCGCCTTCATCGGTCGGTTTGGACACAAGCCCATGCACTTGTTTGGTGTTCTGGGAACCTTGATGTTTCTCGGTGGGTTTGGTTTGTTCGGGGGTATTGGTGGCTACAAGTTGTGGGCCGTTAGTCAGGGCCTCGAAGCGAAGAACATTGCAGAAATCAGTGCGTTTTACGTCGCC
>CAXHAW010000097.1:0-6348 GCA_964014525.1 uncultured bacterium | reverse complement strand
CTTCGGTTTTCAAGAGCCCCGAGCCTCTCCCTTTGCATTCCATTGCACATTGTCCAAGGAGTGTTTGAATGGTCAGGGTCCAATTGGTATCGGCGGCAAGGCCGGACAGCATCACGGACCCTTCAGCTGGATTGGGCGCGAACCGCACATCCGCGAGAACGTCTGTTTCTGTTATGCTCGAGAGGGCACAGATGGAGACGCCGAGGACGTCTTCCGCGGGCACGTTTTGTTCCACTTGATTGACGAGGATGTTGCCTTCCTCATCTTCCACCTTGTAGCTGTAGGATTGCGGGTAGAAGCCCCCGCTGATTTGGAAATCCACAGCGTTTCCTTCTTGGATGTCTATGTACCCGATGAGGGCATTGCCATTGAACCAGTACCCCCCGATGGCATCGGCAAGAACGGGTCCGTCAAAGACGAACAAGCTGGCCAGATCCCATCCGTCGTACTCGGAGTAGAGGGTGACCTTGATTTGGCTGCATTCGGGGTCCACGCCACACGCCCTCAGGCCATAGACACCGGCTGCTCCCCCGTATTGGAAGTTCGAATTGATTGGGGCGTCTGAATCAAACAGGACTGAACCTTCGGCATCAACGACTTCGAAGTTTCCAGGCCATCCGGCGAACGTGGAGATGTAGTTCATGTCGACCACGGAACCTTCATTCACGGCAAAGGCATAGCTGTTGGAAAAGCCATCGAGGACGGTGGGTTCACCGACCAGGACATTGTCGACCAAAACCTGCATCACGCCACTCCAACCTTCCCCGTCCGGGGCGTTCATGTTCAGCGTCCAAGTGCCACATGTGCCCACGGGGTTGGGGAACTCGAAGTCGATGACCTCGTTGACCACATGCACCACCCCGTTGTAAGCCAAGAGGTTTGGCACGGTGATTTGGGCGTTCTCGACGAAGATACCGTCGCCGTTGACAAACGTGTAGATGTTGTCGCCGCCATAGCTGACGAGCAGCCCGTTGTTCCCGAGCTGGTCGCTCGTGAGCGGTGTTTCCACGATGTGGCGCCGCAGGATCTCGTCCCAATACGGGGAGTCGAAGAGGTCGTCCACGTCGTCGAATCCGTTCTCTTCAGCAAAGGCGAAGATGGCGTCATCGGTGGGTGCAAAGACCGTGAAGTGGCCCGGCGCGTCTTCGTTGTCGTTGATGAGAGGTTGGCCGATGAGGTCGTCGTTGAGGAGGTTGGCGTTGATCTCCTGTTCGAACAGGGTGTGATCCGGGCTGTCGAACACGATTTGGTAGACGGTCGGCTCGGGGGAGGTGGAGGGGGCCATTCCGTAATTGATCACATGGAAGACGCCATTGTCGGCGACGAAGTCGGCGGCGATGATGTTGGCTCCGTCGATGGTCAGCCCGGTGGCATTTTCACCAACCACGGCGTCCTCGCCGTTCAGGGTGGACAGGACCATGCCAGGCTCAAGGTCCTCGGCCAAATAGGTTCCCTCGATGATGTGGTATTCCAAGATGTCCGCGATGTCCGGGATGTTGAGCATGTCGAACTGGTTGAGGTTCATCAAGTCTTGCAATGCAACAATGGCGTTGGCATCAGGGAGAAAGAGGGTATAGTCTTCTATGCCCTGCATGGCGGCCAAACAGTTGGGACAGTTGTACTGCATGGCCCAGAAGGAGGCGAAGACGTCAGGCGCGTCTTCGAAATTGCCTGCCCAGACTTCGTTCAGCAGATCAAAAATGGTGAAGGCGTCAACGGTGATGGAGCCGACCATGCCGAGTTGGGCCTGGAAGCCAATGCTCGAATCGAAGTTGTAGATCCCGGGAATGTCGAAGGTCACCACACCCATGCAGGTGCCTTCTTCGGTTCCTTCGGTTTGTTCTAGGTAGAACTCGGCTGGATTGTTCCAAGACTCGCCGGTGAGGGTGTTGGTGATGCCGTTGATGTCGTGCGTGCCCTCAACGTTGACAAAGGCCACGGTTTCACCGGGCAAAATGGTCAATTCCGCCGGGGCGAAGTAGTAATCCGCCATCACGATGGTGTGGTCAGCTTCACATTGTGCAATGGCAGCCGGTGTTAGGATTACCAGTGTTGCAAAAGCGCAGAGGATGATTGAGAAAAAGGAAAGCCGATAGTTCATGTGATTTGAGAACCTGTGCGGAGGTACAACCGTGACAAAGGGCAGATGTTTCTGCGGGATTGGGGGTATGGGTGACATTTTTGGCTTGTCCATTTTGAGCACCTGTTGACTTTGTTCGGGACGGGATGACCAATGTCACCCGCTGACATGATGGAGGGCAATCTGCCATGGCAAGTCCAGTTGCACTTTGCCTGAACCAAGCCAGCAGGCCATGAATCCTCAAGTTTCCATTTTGCATCAGGTTGTCCGCAATGGCATCGCCAAGGGCGTAGGGCACCTTTCTGTAGACTCCGTCAACGCCCTGTCTCCAGTCATTTCGTTGGAGGGCAAGGAGGTGTTGAATTTCAGTTCCTGTTCTTATCTCGGATTGGAGCACCATGAGAACCTCGTGGAGGGCACCGTGGAGGCGGTTCGCAAATACGGAACGCAATACAGCTCGTCCCGCACATTCAGTCGCGTTGCGCTCTACGATGAGCTAGAAGAGACGCTTGGCCGCGTGTTTGGTACACACGTGGTGGCCACGCCAACCACGACACTCGGGCATCAGGCTGCCCTGCCTTCTTTGGTGGGGGCACAGGATGTCATTTTGCTGGATCACCATGTGCATTCTAGCGTGCAAATGGCGGCCAAATTGGTGCAGGCTTCAGGCACGACGGTTCGGTTGTTGCCGCACAATGACCTCGACAAACTCGACGCGATGCTCGAGGCCCATGGCAGCAAGGGCGAGAAGGTGTGGTACCTCATCGACGGCATCTACTCTATGTACGGCAATGGGGCACCCATCCAAGCCCTGATGGAGCGTTTGGACCGATTCCATCATTTTCACCTGTATGTAGACGATGCCCACGGCATGAGCTGGATGGGGAATCGGGGCCAGGGGTACATTTTGTCTCAGGTGGAGTTACATGAGCGGATGGTGCTTGCCACGTCGCTCAACAAGGCCTTTTCCGCCGCTGGCGGTGCCATCGTTACGGCCCGACGTGACTGGCACGAACGCATCTTGCACACCGGCGGACCGTTGTTGTTTTCTGGGCCGATTCAGCCGCCGATGATGGGGGCCGCCATTGCGTCTGCCAAGCTTCATCTTTCCGGTGATTTGGCGCCTTTGCAGCATCAATTGCGCCAAAACATAGACCAGGTCCGGTCTGGTTTGACTGCACGTGGATTGCCCGTTGCTTGTGATGCGCCGACGCCCATCTTTTTCGTGCCATGCGGTTTGCCTGAAGTGGCTTACGATGTGCTCAAGGACATGCGTTCCAGTGGGTTTTGTGCTTCTGCGGGGGTGTTTCCCGCAGTGTCCATGAAGCGCGGAGGGGTGCGTTTTACAGTGACGGCGCGGCATTCGGACAGCGACATACAGTGCTTTCTCGATGCCTTGTCGGATCACCATCCCCGTGTCATGGAGCGACACGGTATGGACCGACAGACGTTGGACCGCTTGTTCAGTTCTTATGCCAAGCAGAAGACGCCAGAGTTGCCGAAAAAGGAAGCAGAGTGCACCGGTTTAAATGTGCGCGTTGTTTCGTCTTGCTCAGCGCTTGATCGTGAAGCGTGGGACCGGATGTTCGGCAAGGAGGACGTGGACAGTTTCGAGGGGCTTCGCATGCAGGAGTCGGTTTTTGCGGCAGAGGCCATTCAGTGTCCCGACGATTGGGTTTACCGCTATGTCCATGTGACGGATCAGGATGGCAGGTCTGTGTTGGGGACCTACTTGACGGCCGCTTTGACCAAAGCTGACATGCTCTCCGAAAAGCACGTTTCGGAGCGAATGGAGGCGTTGCGGAGTCAATCTGATGGTGTCGGGTTTCAAAAGCTGGTCATGGTGGGGTCTCTATTGAGTGAGGGTAAGGTGTTTGTGGACCGAGACCACCCTGATGCTCAAAAGGCGTTGGCTTTGTTGTTGTCCGAGGCGGAGCGGTTTCAATCCCAGTTGGATGCGGAGGGGGTCATGCTGAGGGGATTGGCTGATGCACCAGTGTCTGAAAAGGACATGTTAGAGAGAGGCTGGGTCAGTGTTTCTCTTCCGGATACCCACGAAGTCAGCAGTATGGATTGGACAACACCGGAGGGCTTTTTGGAAGGGCTGCGCTCGCGTTACCGTTACAGTGTCCGACGAGAAATCCTCCCCCATGTGGATCGCTTTGAGGTTCGCACTTCGGGGGACCTTGGTGAGGCGGAGAAGGAGCACCTTTTCGGTCTCTACCAACAGGTCAAATCCCGCGCATTGGAGATCAACACCTTCGAATTGCCCAAAACGTGGTTCATGGCCATGATGGACAGTGTGGACTGGGATGTTATTCGGCTGTACTTGAAGGATGGAGGCAACGATGGAATGCCAGTTGCTGTGATGTTCAGTCACCGCAATGGAGCTGTGTACTCTGCCAAGTTTGTTGGGTTGGACTACGGTTTTATCGGATCACACAACGTCTACAAGCAAGCCCTGTATCAGTGTGTGCTTCGCGCCCGGCAACTCGGGTGCAGTGAGGTCAAACTTGGATTGACGGCCACAATCGAGAAAAAGAAGTTGGGTGCCAGTGTGATTCCCCAGCGCGGCTTCGTCAAGATGGAAGACCATTTTACGATCGACCAAATGAGGTGGGCTTCCTGATGACCGTTATCCGGTGATGTGGTATCCGCCGTCGATGTGCCGGATTTCGCCGGTGATGCGAAGGCCGGGTTGCATGAGGTGCACGATTTCAAGGGCCAAGTCTCGAGGGCCGGCATTGCCGAGGGGGCTCATGGATTCCGCCTTGGCGACATCTTTTGGCTCTAGTGTGGCCGTGCCTGCCTTGCTTCCGAGGTAGGGCGAAAAGCGAAGTGCATTCACTCGGATTCCGTGACTCCTGCCGAGTTCATCCGCGAGTGCTATGGTGATGCGCTCTAAAGCAGCCTTGGCCACACTCATGTTTCGATAAGGGTGGAAGGTTACTTTTTCCGCTGCGATGTAGCTCAAGGAGCAAATGGACGCACCATTTTGGAGGGTCCCTGTTTTGAGCAGGTGGTGTGTGATGCGAATGAGAGAGAACGCGGAGATTCCGAGGGTATCGCAGAACTCATCCAGCGTCACATCAAGCAAAGGCTTGACCGTCTTGTTGCGGATGGTTCGGTCCATTGCAATCGAGTGCAAGAAGCCGTCGAGGTGAAGTCCCTGTTTGGTGAGGGTTTCCGCCAAGTCGACCATGCTTTCTTCCTGCGTTGCGTCCAGAATCACGATGGGGGTGTCTTCGCCCAGTTCGGTTCTGACGGCGTCACGGAAGGCTGTTTCGTTGGCACTCAGGTAGGCTTGTGCTTTTTCGGACAAGTCCGCATGGTGCGGCGTAATCCCCAGGCCGGCGCAGACCACTTGACCGCCTTGCTCGCGGATGGCTTTGGCAGCATGCATGGCGAGGGAACCGGCGTCGGATATGCCGGTGATGAGGAAACGCTTGTTATCGAGCATGATCACATTTTGTACAGGGCGGTTCCCCAGGTCCAACCCGCACCGACAGCGGCGAAGAGAAGGTGGTCTCCCGGGTTGAATTCATTGGATCTCCAGGCCTCATCGAGGACGATGGGAATGGTGCCCCCTGAGGTGTTGGCGTAACGGTCCATGTTGGTCTTGACCTTGTCCCAAGGCAGGCCGACGCGACGGGCGATTTCCTCTAGAATTTTGATGCTGGGTTGGTGCGGCAACATGCAGGTGATGTCGCCGATGGAAATGCCCGTTTTTTCTAGAAGGGTGCCGATGGATTTCGGTACTGCCTTGACTGCGGTTTTGTAAACAGCGGGGCCGTCCATTTGGAAGCAGTGAAGGCCTTGGGCGAGGGTCTCTTTGCTGGCTGGGCGTTCTGACCCGCCGGCGGGAACGGTGAATCCATCTCTGCCCGATCCATCGGTGTTCATGTCAAAGCCTACAAACCCCCGATTTTCCTCTGTTGCTTTGAGCAGAATGGCTCCGGCGCCATCGCCAAAGAAGACAGCGTCTCGACGGTCCCAATCGATGATGTTGGAGAAGGTGTCAGCGCCGATGACCATTTTGACACGCCCTTTAAGCAACCTCGCGGCTTCCAGTGCCACCGGCCCGCCCATCGAATGACCGACCAAGATGATGTCTTCCAGTTGTAGTGCGTCGGCCACTGCGGCGACATCGGCACCAAAATTGGCCATCGACCAGTTTTCGCGGTTTACTCCCGAGTCGCCGTGTCCGGCGAGGTCAATCGTAACCACTTGATGTGTGGCAGCAAAGACGGGCAGCTGCGCCGACCAGT
>CAXHAW010000096.1:0-6351 GCA_964014525.1 uncultured bacterium | reverse complement strand
ATTCCGTGAAGTCTCGTGGGCTCGGAGATGTGTATAAGAGACAGCGGTTGAGGTTCTCCTTGCCGATCATGTCCTCCTCGACCGGGTGGATGAACCACAGTTCGTCTGACCGGAGGGGGTCGGTGTCCGCTAGGCCCACGACCTTCTCCTCTGTGTCTGCATCGCGAGCGGATTGGTCTTGCCCTTGTGAGACGGCAAGTTGACACAACAGGATGCAGAGGATCCATGCTCGGCGCAGAAGGGGATGGCCGCTATTCTCCATCACCAACTTTGACTTGAAGGGGAATAACCGAGGATGGCCTGGGCTTCAGCCCGGTCATGGCTGGGGTTGCCCCTCCGGTTTTCCAACGTCGGAACTCAGCCCAGAGGGCCCTGTCCAGCCATTCTCCCACTTGGCGTGCACCACGCGGCGTGAAGTGGATGTGGTCTGGACCTGCCAGTGCGGGTGAGGAGGCCACCCATGCGGGCATGCTTCCGACTCCCCCCATGGCCCCCAGCAGGTCCCAATGGGCCACACCGGCATCGAGGCTGGCATCGAGAAGTGCAGTCTTGACCGCATTCAGCATGGGAAAAGAGGTCCATTTGGTGCCTGTTTTCTCGGCCATGTCGGAGGGCCCAATGACGAGTATGGCCGCGTCGGGAAGCAGACCTTGGAACAATTCGATTTGTCGTTTAAACCATCCGCCATACCGCATGGCTGCTGTGGAGTCTCGGGTGTAAGGGACCGTGTTGCCTCCGTATTGAAGGACGATGAGGTCTGGGGCCAGCGCACGAATTTGGGAGCGAAAAGGGCCTCGAGTGAGCTTGCGGAAGAGGGTGCCCGATGAACCCCGCATGGCCACAGAATGCCATTGGACTCCGGCGCCCACCGGATGAAGGGCAAACAGTTTTGGTGGGGCGCCCTCAAAACAGACGGAAACAGGCGACTCGCCTCGCTTCATGCCCGACCCAGCCAAGCTGAGTATTCCGGGGGGTACCCCGGGAACAAGCGTGTCGGTTGGAACATCTCCCACGCGGACCACACAGGGAGAGTGAACAGTGTCGTGCCAGAGTTCCAAGTGGGTCCAGCGCCCAAAAGAAGGGGAGCTTCTGCGCTCGGTGCCCACCTTGATACATGCGGGGCCATTGGTGGTGTCAGCGGTGGCATAGCTCGCCAGGATGCCATAATTCTCATCGGTGTCCGTGGTGTCCCGGCGACCGAACCGGGTGTGCCGGCTCCAGGTTCCAGTCAGCTTTTGGGTCAGGGCAAAGCTTTGGACCAGGGGGACGGGGGGTTGGATGCCCGGACCAAATCCGCCCCAGCGTTCTTGCCAGCGCCGTCTCAGGGTACCCGAAATCCGGTCTCCCTCTATTTGGCTGTCTCCATAATGGAGCACGTTCACCGGTTCTCTGTTTTCCAGTTTGGCAAAGAGGCGATGGAACGCCGGTTGCGCTTCCTCGGGGATTCGAATGCGAAGGCTGCCGGGAATCCAGTCTTTGGCATCGGGAGACGCCGTCGAGTCCAATGTGGGGGTGATCACCGCAGGGACCGACTTCTGGGGGGCATCCGAGGCCAATGGAGAAGCCGAATCAGGAGGCGATACGTAAGCCTCCGTTGTCGAGTCCACGGGGGGGGTAGAGGACATTTGGGAGACAATGCCAACGGCAATCGTGTCTTGGGCTTCTATTGCAGAGAGCTGTTGCTCGTAGCGTTGGAGCAGGTTTTGCACGTCTTCGGGTTTCCAGCGGACCACGATATCGGGTTCGGCATCGGGGGACATCCACGTGCTCCAAGCGGCGGGGATTTCGAGGCGGATTGTATGCCCAGCGATGTTCCATCCCTCCTCGGGACACAGGCGAATCAGGAGTGCACAGGCCACACCCACTGGCAAGAGGATGGCCAGCGGTCGCCAGCGGGCATCGCGGGGTGTAGACGGGACCTCGTTCAATGGATGGGAATTCGAATGCGCATCTCTGGCTGGAGCTTGTCAGGGCTCACGTCGTTGATGTCGAGAAGGTCAGCAAGACTCACTCCGGGGTGGGATTCGGCGATGGACCAGTAGGATTGTCCTGGCTGGACTGTATACCAGGTCCAATTGGAACCGTTTGTGTCTGGTTCTGTCGAAGACGCCCTCTGCGCCGGGGCTGTTAAAGGTTGGACGCCCCCGCGAATGACCAGGGTTTGCCCCACCCGAATGAGGTCTCCGTCCAGTCCGTTCCAGCGGCGAAGCGCCTCGATCCGAACCCCGAAACGCCGGGCGATGGTGCCCAAAACATCGCCTGGTCCCACCGTGTATGGCCACTCTGTTTGGCGAGCAGCAGGGCGGGCCGCTTGACACCACACCTTTTCAGACGTCTCGTCTAACCAGGCCAGCTGAACGCGGACGGAGGGACGGAGGGGGGTGGTTCCGATGGAGTCCGTGGTGAACCATGGGTTTTCGTTTCTCAAGGAACGCAGGTCCCAATTCGATGTGCGATGGTGGCTGAAATAGAGGGGCCGGTCTGCGTCACAGGCAAACGGAGTCCACTGTCGTTCGCGCAAGGCCCAAAGGGCATGGAGTCGGTCCCTCCGGAAGTTGCGGTCCACCTGAACCATCACGCGCAACAGGTGGAGCCAGCCGAGCAAGTCTGAATCGACAGCCTCCGAATCGAAGGTGCTGCCCGCTGATTCGCCCCTTACGAAGGCCAATACCTGACGCAGCGGTGAATTGGGGAACTGGCTTTGAACCTGCCGAATGTGTTGGCATGCGGCCAATGACATGCTTTCCGGCACATGGCGTTCGTCCCATCCCCGTCGGATCGACAAGCCCAGCGAGAGGCCTGTGGGAAAGTCCATTGCCCATGGTCCGGCCCGTCGTCCCGGACCATAATAGCTGCCATCCCAACCTGTAAGCACCATGGGAAGGACCGCCCACTCCAGCGGAAGGCCGGCTTCTTCCAGTGCCAATTCCATGGCTGGGCGAAGGCGGTCACCAGATGCCTCCACCAGTTGGAAACGCCGCATGCCGTTTTCGAGCAACCGCTCTAGGGCACGGTCCGCATGGTGTTCGGCAAAAGGAAGTGACTCGAGTTCGGAGGTCAGGCGTTCGGCCCAGGGACTGAAACCACGCCGTCCATCTGCGATCAGTTCGGGCTGTTTGGATTCGAGAATGCACCCCGGCTCGAGTTGCTCAAGATCGTGCACCCACGCCGCCTCTTCAAAGGCGGAGACCATCGTCGACCAGCGGGACAAGTCGGGCTGGGCATTCAGTATTCCGACCCACAGGAGTGCAAGTAGGAATGGGACGATATCCTTGCGTGTGATAAAAATCGACATGGACTTCCACGAAGATGGTTGCCCAAGCGGTGTAACTTATGGTCTCAAGCCTTGTTGTTGCCCCCAATGAGTACCCATTCCATCCACGAACTGGACCAGACTGAGCGGATTGCAAAGCTGGAGGCCCAGGTGCGCGAGCTCGGCGAGGCCAACACGCGGTACGAGGATATTATGTCCAATATGGCCTTGGGCATTCTCGAAGTGGACGCAGAGGAAAACATCCTTCGGGCCAATCCTAAGTTCTGCCAAATCGTGGGCCATTCCGAGGCTGAACTGCTGGGAAAAAAAGCATCTGATGTTCTGCTCGATGGCAGAGAATTGGA
The DNA here is from genome assembly GCA_964014525.1 of uncultured bacterium. Taxonomy (GTDB): domain Bacteria; phylum Bacteroidota; class Bacteroidia; order Flavobacteriales_D; family Sanyastnellaceae; genus UBA8752. Next base: position 2,733 of record CAXHAW010000096.1, on the reverse strand, counting down.
CAAGATGAACCGCAGAAGACAAGAGCGAAACGACGGGGAGTCCGGCACCTATGAGCTGTCTATCCGAACCAAACAAGGAGAGACCAAATGGCTGATGATCAGTGGCGTACCCCTTCGCGACCCTTCGGGTAAGGTGATAGGTTCTATGGGCATTCACCAGGACATCACAGACAGAAAAAATGTGGAGGAGGAGCTGAGGAGGTCTAAGAATGTGGCTGAGGCGGCCCAACGGTCCGAGCGAGAATTCTTGACCAGAATGAGCCATGAAATCCGGACCCCCATGAACGCGATCATGGGCATGGCCGATTTGCTTGGGGAGACCCACCTTGATTCTGGCCAACAGAATCTATTGTCGGCTATCGAAGGCGGTGGAGCAGTTTTGAAACAACTGCTCGATGACGTGCTCGATTTGGCCAAATTGGAGGCGGGTAAACGGCAATGCAGGCCGGTATCTGTGGCGTTGGATTCTCTGCTTAATCGTGTTGTCGCGTTATTTCGTCCCACGCTCAGCGACAAGGGTGTGGAGATCAGGGTGGACCTGGACCCTTCGATTCGGTCTGCATGGAAAGTGGACGCGGCCATCGTGACGCAGGTGCTAATGAACGCATTGGGCAATGCCGTCAAATTCACCGACGAGGGGCGAATCACCATTGGGGCCAAGGTCATCGGCCCAATGTCTGGTCAGGCGCACTTGGAGGTGGTTGTACAGGACACTGGATTGGGCATTCAAAAGGGAGAACTTGCCCATGTATTTGAGCGGTTCCAACAGGCCACCAACAGAGAAGTCCGCCATGGCGGAACAGGACTTGGGTTGGCCATTGTAAAGGAGCTGTGCGTCTTGCATGGGGGCGATGCCACGGTGGAAAGTCGACTGGGAGAGGGGAGCATCTTTCGTTTCATGTTTGCCATAGATCGGGGCACTGAAGCATCGTCCGATTCAGGCAAGACAGGCGAGTCGAACTGGGCAGGCAGACGGGTACTGGTGGCGGAAGACAATCCAGTGAACCGGTTTGTTATCGATGCGCTCCTTCGGATGTGGGATGTGGAGGTTCATTGCGTGGAAAACGGACGTGAAGCATTGGATGCCATGATTTCCGGCCCTTTCGATCTGGTGTTCATGGACATTCAGATGCCGGAAATGGATGGATTAGAGGCCACACGGCAATACAGGAGATGGGAATTTGAATCCTCTCGATCCAGAATGCCCATTGTGGCATTGAGTGCGTTTGCATTTGACCATGACCGCAAGGAGGCATTGGTTGCGGGGATGGATGCGCACGTGTCTAAGCCGTTTACTAGGGAAGAGCTGAAGGCGGTTTGCGATCGCTTCATGGCCATCGTTTTGTAGATGTCCGAAGGCAGTGCATTGTGAAGTTAACCGTGATATATATTAGACGAAATAATATAATAAATAGACAAAATGGATTTAATTATTGCTTGATAAGTCTATAATGCGTAAATTGAATTTGTGGTTGATAGGCACTTCCTCCGGGAAGTTCAATCACAGTTGTGAATCGTAGAGAAGCACCCGCAACGGCGGGTGTTTCCATTTTCTAGACCCCTTGGCAATTTGTGGACAAGCCAAATTCGGCCGACTTCATTCCAAGGCATCTCCAAGGTAAATTGAGACCATGGACGGTGATCGGTCGCCTCGCAACTTCAAAGCCATGGGGGGCATAAGCAGCTTCGATGTCTGTGATTATGTGCGCGAAATGCAGGATTCAGGGCACGCGTTCGAGCTGCATGTGGGCTGCGACAGTCAGAACCACAGGAACCACACGGTGTACGTGACCACGGTGGTCTTTCGCTTCCCAAGAGCAGGTGCCCATGTCATTTATAGAAAGGAAAAGGTGCCCAAGATCAAGGACCTCTGGACCAAACTGTGGGGCGAGACAGAGCGGTCGGTGGCGCTTGCCCACCTCCTTCGCGAAGAGGCGCAGGCCCGCGTGGAGCAAATTGACCTCGACTTCAATACCGATCCTGCCCACCCCTCCAACAAGGTACTTAGTGCTTCAGCGGGGTACGTTCAATCACTTGGCTTTCAGAGTAGTGCGAAGCCGGGTTTGTTGATGGCTGCATGGGCAGCAGACGCCCTCTGTCAATGAGTTTGCCCCTTGAATTCCGGTCCGACGTGACTGTGGCCGCCCCGGTCGAGACGGTGTGGGCCTTTTTTCAGACTGCGCAGAACCTCGCGGCGATGACCCCGCCAGACCAGAAGTTGCGGATAGGAGAAGGGGGGGAGACGCCCTTGCACGCCGGGCTTGAGGTGCACATTTCTGTGTCGCCCTTTCCGGGCATCCGGACGGGGTGGTTGACCCGCATTGAAGAGGTGCACCCACCTGACCAAACCGATGGGCACCCTTGGTTTCGCGATACCCAGCTGCGGGGGCCGTTTGCACTGTGGGACCACCGGCACGATTTCATCCCTGTCTCAGGTGGCTGCAAGGTGACTGATTTCTTACAATACCGGCTGCCCATGGGGCGCTTGGGACATGCTGTGGCGGGACGTTGGGTGCGGAGCCAAATGGACGGCTTGTTTGCATACCGGAAGCTGCAGATGCATGGCCAGTTTGGGGCCCTCTGATCAGGTTGCGAATCGGGTTTTGTGCATCGCTTCAGTCCACTCGCGGACGTTGCTTTCATCGCCTGCAATCGACACCTTAACTTTAACCCATGCTAGGGATAGTGCGCATTCGGTTCGCTGCGTTGATGGCCTTTTGCCTGACGGTGCTC
>CAXHAW010000095.1:0-6393 GCA_964014525.1 uncultured bacterium | reverse complement strand
TCGTCGGCAGCGTCAGATGTGTATAAGAGACAGGTTTGAATTTAGTCTAACGCCCTCCGATTCCGGTGCTTGCGAGCACATTCTTGGACTCGATTTCCAGCTTCCAGACTCCATTGATGCAGTGGCAGACTCCTCCATGTTTGACGTGGCCTTGCTGGACAGCAGCGGCACCGGTCTTGGGTGGGTCCACAACCATCAGGATGGCACCTTTGTCATTCATGGTGTTCCAAACCGTGAATTGGATCTGTATCTGCTGCTCATCGAGCCGGAAACGGAAGCCACATACGAGGTGAAGATTCCGGACCTGAGCATTCCACCATGTCCTGAGAACACATACGGATGCACGTATTCAGATGCAGACAATTATGATCCCATTTCGGACCATGATGATGGATCATGTGTATTTGCCATTCTGCCCCCTTGCCCCACGGATCTTAATGGAAATGGCATGACCGACACAGCGGACATACTGCAGTTGCTGGGCAATTTCGGTTTCCCCTGCCCCGATTGAACCACCGCAGTCAGCGGTCCTGGGTGTAGACATGCATGCCGAGGATGATCAAGAGGCCCATGACAGGGAGGCAGGATGTCGGTGGGTTGAAGGGAACATCAACGGGAACATCAAGGCGGTGAAACGGCCTGAGATCACTGCCGGACCCAGCGGAGGGTGCGGCGCTGCTCGCCATCAACAATGCGTATGAGGTAGACGCCTTTGCTCGTGATGTGGGGCACCGTGTGCGTGGACGATCCGGGTTGGGCCGAGTGAATGGACCTGCCCGAAGGGTCAAACACCTCGATGGAAGCATGGGGAGAGAGGCCCGTGATTTGAAAGTCATCCGTGCCCGGGTTGGGGTAGAGGGTGGTCTTGATGGTGCTGCGGTCCGGTCTGGCGACATCCGATGTGCTGCATCCGTTGACCCATGAGATGCCGTCGAGGTTCCAATCGGGGTCGAGGGTCAGGCACATGTGGTCCAGTGCCGTGACCGCTACATCCACAATCCGTGGCGTATTGCTGTAATCAAACGTGATCACGCCCTCGGGTTGGTCCCATTCGGCGCCTTGTATGGTGCCGACGAGGCCGGCACTGGTGCTGTTGGTGACTTCAAGGCCTGCGCCCTCGGTGAGGGCCCAATGCCCTTGTAGGGAGGCCCAGTTCGGATGGGAGTCGTCCAAGCTGCTGCAGTGCCAAGCGGAGATGGCCTCCTCGGGGAGCACGTCATGCCAAAAGCGCACCTCTGAAATGGCGCCCGTGTAGCTGTATGCGCTCAAGATGTCCGAACCGAAAAACCACCCGCTGCCCACATCAATGTCGCCGACGGCGGAGATGTCTTCTTCGGAAGAGAATACGCCATCCGTGTAGAGCCGCATCATCCCGTCGCGGTCAAAAGAGCAGGAGAGGGTGTGCCATTGGCCGTCGGCCACGCCGCTGGCCCCATTGGCGTCGGCGCGTTCATTGCCATCGCCGATGTTGACCTTCCACGCTGGGCCGCCGGGGTATTCGAAGGAAAAGACAAACCCAGGATTGAGCCCTGTATTCCAGTCTTTGTTGCCGATGATGGCCACATCTGGCGTGGCTTGCGTGCGGATGCGGACCTCGAGGGTGAAGTCCTGGTCCACGCCGAGTTGCAAGGCCGGGTTGTCGGCAATGACGACCGCATCGCCACCGCCCTCAAAGCGCAATTCGGCAGCTCCAGGAGCGACGCAATTTTCGGGAGGGGTCAGGATGTCGAGGGTGTCCTTGAGCAGCAATGCGGGTTCTACAGGGTTGCCACTGGCCAGGAAAAACATGGTCTCCTCCTCGATGGTGGTGCCCCCGTGGTTGTACCCGATGCCCCCGTGGTCGGTCGACACCAGAATCAGCCAATTCTCCTGGGCGTAATCGGTGCGGTCAGTGAGGGCTGCCATGACGTCGGAGACATAGGCGTCTGTGGTTTCAATGGCACCGATGTACTCGGGCACTGCGGCATTGAATCCGTTTCCATGACCGTTGATGTCCACATCGTCAAAGTGCAGGAACACCGCGTGCGGGTCGCCACCTTGCAAAATGGCCACGGCCTCGTCGCGCACGGCCGCATCGGTGGGCGCATTGATGGCCTCATCCACCACCTCTCCCAAGATGTAGTCGTTGATGGGAGACCAATGGCAAATCGAGTGCGTGTTGAGGTCGGGATTTTCCAATTCCAAGCGCCGCATGAAGGAAGGGAACCCCTCAAAGTCGCTGCCCACGAAGTTGTTGCTGGTCACGCCATGCGCGTCAGACCAAACGCCGCACAGCATGGCTGACCACCCCGGACCGCTGTACGTGATGTCATTGTTGAGGGCGTCGGGGCTATAGATGCCGCCTGCAATCAAGGCGTCCAGCGCAGGTGTTTCGGCCGCTTCTAGGCAGTCGGGCCGCGTCCCATCGATGCCAATGATCAGCACACGGGCCTCCCCCGTTTGGCCAAGCCCTGAAGTGCCGGTGATGAGGAGAAGACAGGCGAAGACAAGGTGGAAAGCGCGGTTCATGGCCAAAAGGTTCAGGTACGGGCGACAAAGTATGAAAACTGCCATCGACAGGCCCAGCGAAAAGCGTCACTCCAAGCCCATCCGCGAGGTGAAGGTTCCGGACCTGAGCATTCCGCCATGTCCTGCGAATACACATGGATTATGGGCAGGGGGTCCCGAATGCACTGAGGAAGGCCAGGATGTCGTTGACGAAGACGAGGTGGTTTTGGTCGACGATGTCAAACGCCATGCATTCCGGGAGGCAGAAGGCCGCGTGACTCTCGAAGAGGCTGAGCAGCGCGACGAAGTCGGCGGCACCCCGGGCGCCGTCGCCGTTCAGGTCGCCCGGGCAGGAGGCGCACCGGACGTCGAACGAGGCCAGCGCGTGGCAACCGTCGGCCGATGTGGACTGCACGCAGTAGGCTCCCGCGGGGAGCATCGCGTCGCAGGCAACGTCCCATGTGGCGCCGGCCTCATCTTGGAGAAGAGGAGTGGCGCTCGGGTCGATGCAGTGGAGGACGTCTGCGTCGGTGGCCGGGAGGGACCATGGCGCGGGGAGGACCTCCATCCAAACGAGGGCATAATGTTGATCGCTTTCGCCATCGTGAGCGACGGTCAGGATGTGATCGCCCGCACTGGGGTCCGCTTCGATGAGTTCGACGTTGTCGACGTGGTTTGTCTGCCGGACGGCGGGGAAGCCGTCGAGCAGGGACAGGCTGTCTGGGTGGTCAATAAAGACGGTGGCATCTGGGAGCGCCCATGGCTTATACAGGTTGCCCGACGATGATTGGAGGGTCAGGTTGAGGTCGTTGACAACCGCCCGGGAGGAGGGGCTATCCGGAGGGTCCATCCAAACGAGGCAGGCCTTGAGGGGTTGGTCTCCGGCATTCGGGATGTGAACGGTGTCGACCTGGCCGGGGAGCAGGTCGCCGACGTGCATGCCAGCACGGGGACAGCCACCGTGGACGCGGGTGATGAGTTCAACTGCGCGGTCCGTGCGCATCTGGCCGAAGCCGAATTGAAAGTCGGGCCCAGGGGGTCCAAGGTTTTCGGCGGTCAGGATGAGAACGGCCTTGAGCATGTCCCCCCTCAGCGGTTCGCCCGATTGCTGGACAGCGGACTGTTGGACCAGGGCCGATTGTCCGGCCACCAGGGCACACGCCATAGAGGATCCCTGCGCATTGCGGATGGCGGGCGCCCCAGTGTTGTCGATGGCGGGCAACCTCAGGAGATGGCCGTATTCTACGAGATCGGGCTTGAGTCGGCCATCCGAGGTGGGCCCACGTGCAGAGTTCCCGTAAGAGAAGGCACGTTGGTGATTGATGCTGCCAACCACGAGGGCATTCTTATGGCAGTTGGAAATCAGGTTCCAGCGGTTTAGGGACGGGTTGCCCGTGCCGGTGATGAGGAGGTGCTCAGGATGGGCGTGCGTGAGGGTCTCGATGCCGAAGTGCTGGTCGTTGCCTCCGGCCGTGAAGGACCAATTGGAGAGGGGCCCTTCGCCAACCTCAAGCATGTCTTCCAATTGCTGGAGGCGGAGTTCGACCCCTTCTGATGTGCCGAGATTCTGGAACAGGCGGACGGAGGCCCCCTGCGCCGTGCCGTGCGCCTCGCAGGAACCTTGGGCGAGGATGGCACCGACGACTTGGGTGGCATGGGTGCTGGGAACGCCAGTTGATTCGTAAACGACCTCGAGGTCCGCCCCGTCCAAGGCGAAGTGCCCCGGCATCGGAATGCCGGACTCCCAAACGAGGATGTCGATGCCGTCTCCGGTGAGGCCAAGCACGTTGGACAAGGGCAGAAGCCCATTGGAAAAGCCGACGTGCTTGGAAGGGGATGTCGGGGCGTCGGCCTTCCATCCCTCCAGATCTTGGGCGAAGACCATGCATCGCCATCCCATCAGGACGCCCATCAGGGCGACAGCGTGGAGGGAGCGGCGGGAAAGCATGGGGCTTGGCGAAGGGCCCTTCAGGTTACGAAAATTCCGCATGCCCAGCGGGTGTATTTTTTTGAGAAGTCCCCGCGCCTCAGTGGCGGATGGCGTTGAGCGCTGCCGTGATGTGGCCCGCGGCCGATGGGGTCAGGTAGGGACTCAGCACGGTGAAGATGTGCTGCAGGCCCTTGAACCGGAGCTGGGTGTTGGCGGCTTCGGGGTACTTCTTTCTGGAAAAGTCCAGCCAATAGCGGCCGATGACCAAGATGATCTCCGAGATGTCCTCCATGCTGGCTGCGCCCATTTCGAGCAGGCCGTGTGCTTGCGCGTGTTGGATGCGACCCTCGGTCCAGTCGTCGAGAAAGCTATTGATGAGGCGGGTTGTCTGGAGGGCGGGCTCGTCGGTGTCCAGAACGGCACCGAAGTCGTCGCGGAGGATGTAGCGGAAATCCCAGATGACGTCATAGGACGCGAAGATTCCCGCGATGATGGTTTGCTCATCGGTGGAGCTGGCGTCGATGTTGGAGCCTTCGAACACCTGTTGAAGGAGCTCGATGTGCACAGTGAGGATGTCTTTCTTGGTCCGGAAGTGATACCATAGCGAACCTTCAAACACACCGGCGTGCTCGGCGATGGAGGCCGTGGTGACCGCACCAAATCCACGTTCATTGAACAGCACAAGGCTCGCTTGCAGCAGCTTGTCGCGCGTTTTGCTCGAGAACCGGTCGAGGGTGCCTGCCGTCAGCAGACCAGAAGAAGCATCAGTCATGGGCGAGGCGGGTCTTCATGTCCTCGGGAATCCTTGGGTTCATCACCTTGAACCACAGTGGGGGCAAGAAACTGAGTAGAATGGAGGCCGGATAGCCCAGGGGGAGGGTGGGGCTTTCCTCGTGGCTGTCGAGCACCTGGTATTTCTTCGTGGACCTGAAGTGGTGGTCGCTGTGGCGGGTGAGCTCGTACAGGGTGATGCGCCCGATGTTGAAATTGGAGTTCCAGGAGTGGAACGGACGGACGGTTTCATAGCGGCCGGATTGCGTCTTGAACCGACGCAGACCGTAGTGCTCGATGTAGTTGATGCACTCCAAGAAGAGGAAGGCAATGACACCAACCGTGACCGCGAAGAACAACCCTGTCAAGCCGAAGAGGAGGTACACTCCGAACAGGTAGGCGGGCTGGATGAGGTGGTACCAAAGCATGTCGTTCTTGACCGAAAAGAAGGACTTTCGCTGGCGCTTCAGCAAGCCCAGCTGAATCTTCCATGCGCTGATGTACTGTCGGGTGACGGAGGTAAACCAGAAGCCGTAGACAGTTTGGTTGTAGCGGGCCGTGGCTGCGTCTTCGGGCGTGGCCACCTTCAGGTGATGGCCATAATTGTGTTCAATGAAGAAGTGCATGTAGAGACAGGGCATGTAAAGCACCTTGCTCATCAAGCGCTCTGCCAGCGGACTCCGATGCCCGAGTTCGTGGGCGACGTTGATGCCGTTTGTGGCGAGGAGAATGCCTCCGGACAGGGCGAGACCAATCAGCTCATAGGTCTCATGGCTGCCGGACTGAACAGTGTGCAGTCCAAAAGCCAAAATCCCAAAGACGATGGGCACGTTGAGGTACAGCATGGCATCGAAAATCCACTTGGTCTTTTTGTACGAGGCGTCATCCGTTTCGAGGTTTTTCGTCGTTTCACCCGTGATCACATCGAGAATGGGAATGACCAAGAAGGCATAGAAGACCGTGGTGAAGGTCCACATGCCCTGCGATGCGAAGGACATAAAGACCGACAGGGGGATGGTGTACGCAAAAAGGTATTTGAGGTCTTTCAAAATCAGTGTGTTGCGGTTTTGGGTAAACACCCAAGGAAGGCAATTTAACCCAGTTTTGGGTAAACACCCAAAAACCCCTGAAGCTGCCTTGTGCGCGGGCATCACCGGCTTGTCGGGCTTGGTCTTACTTCTGTCTCTTATACACATCTGACGCTG
>CAXHAW010000094.1:0-6500 GCA_964014525.1 uncultured bacterium | reverse complement strand
GCCACGAGTCCAACAGCGAGAGACAACCCAGAACCGGCCAGCATGCGCGAGAGAAAGTCCCGTCCGAATCGGTCTGTTCCAAGCAGGAAAGTGCGCGTGGTGTTGATGCCAGGGCGCTCGGCCGTTGTCATCACGGAACTGCCCGGCGGCAGCATGGACCATTCAAGATTTTGGGCGTTGGCATTGGGACTGGGGTCGGGCCGCCATGAAGCGCTTGTGGTAGCCACCATGGCCCACGCGAAAATGCAGAGTGCGCCCAGCAGTGCTGTTGGCTCGCGTTGGAAAAAGATCAGTGCTGTGCGCACGGACGCAAATTAGGTGGCGGACCGGCCCTTCCACTGCACATTTCGGAACGGCATCAAAAGAAGGGTGGTGGCAATGAACAACGGGTGGGCAAGGGCCAGAATCAGCAGGGTGCTGATGGCCTTGAAAGGTGAATCGGGCAACAAGCCAAAGGCCTTGCCTGCCCGATGGGTGTAGGCCATGTCCGCGGTGCTTTTTGCAGCCCAAAAGAGCAGGCCCATCACAGGATTTAGGATCAGGATTATGGCGCCCGAAAGGTGGACGAGCGATACCGTCCAGGCCACCCTGCGCGCCTCTTTCAGAACCTTTGGGTATTGGGTGGTCTTGGCGCCCCAGCGGATGCGTTGATCCAGCAAGCTGCGCAGGTCGGGCATGGCTGCTGCCGAGACCATGGCACGGGAATCACCAATCCAATCCACGCGGCTTGCCTTGCCACCTTCGAGCAGTGCTGCCAGAGAAAAGACGTCATCTCCACTTGGGATATCGGGCCGGAGTCGGCCGTGGGGAAAGGCATTACACCGCCATACCCAGCCGCCACCACTGGCCATGGCCGGCCGGCCCCGGCGGACGGCAGAGATGGCCCACCCTTGCATTGCGGCGAAGTCGAGTGCTTGTAAGCCAGCCAATAGCGAGGGTGGGGTTCCCGAGGAGGCATTGGCAATTCTCAGAGGAAGCAGGGCCATGTCTACCCCATCTCCATGCTGGGCGAGGTGTTGGCCGATGGCCTCCAAGGCCTGTTTTCCCAGTCTGGTGTCCGCATCCACGCCCACTGCCCATGGTGTGTCCAAGGCGGCAATGCCGGCAGACAAGCCGGCTTTCTTTCCCCGCGATGGGTTGTCCATGAAGCGCACAGAAAACGGCCATGGTCCCCCTCTGGAAACAGCGGACAAGGTGCCGTCGTCGGATGCGTCATCTACGATGAGCACCTCATGTGGAAGGAGGGTCTGCGCCGCGAGATCTTCTAGTAATTTGGGGAGCAGACCGGCTTCATTCCTGACCGGCAGGACCACGCCTAATAGGGGCGCAGGGCGGGCGTTGTCTGTGCCAGTTGGCTGGGCCATCGCCCCTTTGATTCCACGCATCCACTGGCCCACTTGAACAATGTGGACGAGCAGGGGAGCGAAAAGAAAGAGGACCCCAGAAATCACCCCTGCAATTTGGAGCGGTGTCGGGGATGATTCCGGTATTGGTTTTGCAAGTACAAACCATACAGGGCGGGAAGAAGGAGGTTGGCGACCCAGAGAGACAGCATGGCGCCAATGATGGCAGCAGTGTCTGCCGGTGTTGTTGCTGGAAGGGCAATCAGGGCCGCTGCTTCCCGCAATCCAAGTTCTCCAAACAGGGAGGTGGGGGCGAGGCTGGTCAACCCCCAGGTGACGGGACCGCCCATGATTTGGTCAAGGTACCGCTCAAACCAGGCGGTGGATTCTTGGTGACGAAATGCATTCAGCACCAAAACGAATTGTGCGATCATCACACAGTATCGTCCGACGCTGAGTTGCAAAACGGTTTTTCTTCGTGCTTTTGGGATTCTGCGCGTCAATCTCCAATCGCCTGTGATCTGCATTTTCTGCAGGATTTTCCAGAATGTGGGAGACCATCCGAAGTAAAGCAATATGCCCGCAATGGACATCAGGACCAGCACCGCTCCAGTCTTGAACATGCCCATCAACAAGACGGCGAGCGCAGCCCCGGTGACGGTGCACCACCACTGGGCGGAACTGGCGGTGGCGAAGGCGCGCAAGCCTTGATTTCTTTCGTTTTTTCGAGTGGCTGAAACCCTGCCCACGACCGCTCCCATCCGCAGTGGCCCAACCATTGACCAAGCCACGCCATAGAGTACCTCTCTTCTGCGGTGGGCAGTGCTTCCGTGGGGAAGAAGCTCCGCCCACTTGAAGATTTCAAAGCCCCAGTTAACCGGACTCAGAAGAAAGACCAAGGCGAGAAGTTCCCATTGGATTGACCACGACCACCAATTTTCGAAGGGGACACGTTGCAATTGTTGCACCAAGATGACTGCCGTGGCGACCAAGGGCAGCATGAACCCAAACGTCCACCCAATTCTGCGTGGAATTTTGGGGCCGAACCCAGTGGTTGTGTCGACCTTGTCTAAGGTGCTTTCGATCATCAGGCAGCACGAAATTGGTTTGTTTTAGCTGTATGTGAAAATAAAATCGTCCAAATTCGGACAAGGCTGAAGGGGGGTTACCCCTTTCGATTTGTAGGTTTATTCCTACATATTGAAATTGCGCTGTTCTGCCGTTTCAGTTCTGATATTCGCTTGCGTGAAATCTGAACCCGTCATCATTCTCGGTATCGACCCCGGCACCACCATTATGGGATATGGTGTCATCCGGGCTTGGTCTCGAAACCGGGTGGAACTTTTGGAAATGGGGGCGTTGCATTTGGCCAAGGTCCAGGACCATGCAGCCAAGTTGAAGCGCATACACGAGCGTTGCGCAGGCTTGATTGAAGCGCACACGCCAGATCACTTCGCTGTTGAGGCGCCTTTCTTTGGAAAGAACGTGCAGTCCATGCTCAAGTTGGGACGCGCCCAAGGTGTGGCCCTCGCGGCAGCGCTCGTCCGGGAGGTGCCGGTTTCCGAATACGCGCCGCGCAGGGTCAAGAAGGCCATCACTGGTTCAGGGGCTGCCTCCAAGGAACAGGTGGCCGGCATGGTGCAGCGCACGCTCAACATCCTCGATGCAGATATGCCGCGGGACTTGGATGCCACCGATGGGCTCGCTGTCGCCCTCTGTCACCTTTACGAAATGGGGACCCCCACCCTCGGGGGCAAGGGTGGAGGCTGGGCTGCCTTCGTTCGCGAAAACCCAGGCCGCGCCCGCTGATTAGCGGGCTGACACGTCCGGAGTGAGAAGCGTCTGGGTGGGGAAGGCGAAGTCAAGCCCCGCCGCGTTGAACCGCTTCAGGATTTCGAGGTTCACCTCGTTTGGGCTGAACGCCCAGTGGCCCTCCTTTTTGATGTAGTAGACCATCTTCACGTTGAGTGAGAAGTCACCAAAGCTGTCGAACCAGATGGTGGGCTCCTGCTCCAATGCGTCGCTTCGCTCGGAGATGATGGCTTTCAGGATGCCGATGGCCTCCTCGACCTGTTCCGGTGTGGTGTCGTAGGTCAAGCCGAGGGTACAGGCAATTTTCCGGGAGGGCTCATTGGTCACGTTCTCCAAGAAGCTGTCCGTGAACTTGAAGTTGGGAATGATGACGATGCGGCCCGCAAGGGTGCGCAGGCGGGTGGACCGCAGTCCGATTTCCTCGATGGTGCCATCGTACCCTGCGATTTGGATGCGGTCGCCAGCCTTGAAGGGCTGGTCCACGAAGACGGTGATGCCGCCAAACATGTTGGACACGAAATCTTTTGCCGCCATGGCCAGCGCCAAACCACCGATTCCAACGCCCGCGAGCAGCGCGCCCACATCATAGCCGGCGTTGTTGAGGGCGAGGATGATGCCTAGCACCCAGATGCCGCCTCGCAAGCCTTTGCGGAGGATGGGGGCGAATTGGTCCATCATCGTGCTTTCACTGCGCAGTGTAAACGGCATGAAGAAGTTCATGATCGTGGCGTCCACGAGACGTGCCACACCCCACGTGATGTTCAATGCGTAGGCCACCGTCATGGAGGTGTCCACGAAGTCATCGACACTGTCGCCGAAGCTCAGTTGCGCATAAGCTGAGCGCAGGGCAATGATGGTCAGGGCCAACACCAGGGGCTCCTCCAGCTTGTCGACGATGAGGTCGTCGAGGTTCGATCGCGTTTTGGCGGTCAGCTTGCGTGCGATGCTCCCCACCACCTTGTAGAGAATGCGGGCGAGGATGATGCCACCGACGGCCCAAGCGAGTGCGATGAGCCAGTGTTCGAGGGTGTTGCCCAAGAAGGTGTTTTGGAGAAAGTCCATGATGGGGTGTAATGCGGGTGCAAAATGCGCAATTCCCCTGAAAGTCAAGGGGTCAGAATCCGACGGCGATGCCACCCCGGATGGTGGGGTTGTCGTATGGGTTCAATGGGTTCTCTGTCACATCGTACAGCAAGGTTAATCCAGCGCCCAGCCGGTCCGACAGTCCCCGGTAGTATCCGCCACCCACCCAGACCATGCTGGTCCAGTCCGAGCCGGTGGGGTCGATTTGCCACATGTTGGGCAGGTTGACCTGTTCCAATTCGACGTGGGCGAAAATGCGTGTGAGGAGCCGACGACGGGCAAAGATATTCCCCCCATAGATGGCGTTGTCCACGTTGCCGGCGACGCCCTTGAACCTTTGAAAGTAATAGGTGACGCCGGCCCCAGCGAGCAGGTTTTCATTGATTCGGTATCCCAACTGAGGGGCTCCACCGATGAGCGTGTTGGTCCCGAGTTGGAAGGCGGCGGCACCCCCGAGGGTGAGCCTTTCCCTGAAGCTGCGCTCGTTCATCTCGCGATCGTCCACGCCTGTGATCTCGCGCTCTCGCTCGTCAGAATCAAACCACCAGTCGCTTTGACCCATTGCATTAAGGCCGATGAAAAGAAGGGGAAAGAGAAGCAGAACCAAGCGGATCATGCTCCGAAAATAGGCCGGTATCTTCGTGGTCATGCAAGGCGACTCTGCAACCTTTCGCAACGGCGCTGATCTGCGCATCGGATTCCTCGGTGGCGGCCAGCTGGGTCGGATGACCATCCAAGCGGCACTCGACCTCGATTTCCGCATCGAAATCCTCGACCCCGATCCGCAATGCCCCTGCGCGCGCATTTCCCATCGCTTCTCCCAAGGCGACCTCAACGACGCCCAAGCGGTCATCGATTGGGGCCGGAACCTGGACGTGGTCACCGTTGAGATCGAGAACGTGAGCATCGAGGGCTTGACCGCGTTAAAGGCCATGGGGGTGCAAGTGCTGCCCGACCCGTCTCACCTCGCGCTCATCCGGGACAAGGGCACGCAAAAGCAGTTCTACGCTGAACACGGCATCCCCACTTCGGATTTCGCCGTGGTGGAGGATGGCCGCGCTGAGGTGCTGACCCGCGGCTTGCCGGTGGTCCAGAAGTTGCGCACCGGGGGTTATGATGGCCGTGGAGTTCAGGTCATTCGCACGGAAGATGAAGCCCGGTATGCATTCGACGCTCCGAGCATACTGGAGGACGCGGTTGACATCGACAAGGAGCTCAGTGTCATCGTCGCCCGCTCGACCTCGGGAGAGGTCAAGACCTACCCGGTGGTGGAGTCTGTGTTCAATGACCTCAACCTCGTCGACTATCTGGTGGCGCCCGCCCGCATTTCTGAGGCCGTTGCGGACGAAGCCCGCCGCGTGGCCCTCTCCGTGGTGGAGGCCATGGATTTCGTTGGCCTGCTCGCCGTCGAGCTCTTCCTCGACAAAGGGGGACGTATCCTCGTCAACGAGGTGGCCCCCCGCGCCCACAATTCTGGCCACCACACCATCGAGGCCTGCGGAACCTCCCAGTTTGAACAACACCTCCGCGCCATCCTCGGCCTTCCCCTCGGCGACACGTCGCAACGGACGGCGGCAGCCATGCTCAATCTAATCGGCGCCCCCAACGCAAGCGGCACCCCCGTCTACCCTGGCTTCGGAACGGCCCTCGCCGAACCAGGCCTACACCCGCACATCTACGGCAAGGCCGCAGTCCGCCCCGGCCGGAAGATGGGCCACGTGACCCTCCTTGCAGAAACGGCCGATGCAGCTGAGCAACGCGTGCAGGCCTTACGCGACCACATTTCCACAGTGCACTCACATTGACCTTGGTTGGTCTTTGAACCCGCTATCTTCGATTCATGCGTCAGTATCTCGATCTTTTGCAGAAGCTTCTCGATGAGGGGCACGAGCGTCCCGACCGGACGGGCACGGGAACCCTTGGATTGTTTGGCCATCAAATGCGGTTTGACCTGTCCGAAGGTTTCCCCGTCTTGACGACCAAAAAGCTCCATCTGCGGAGCATCATCCACGAGCTGCTCTGGTTCCTTCAAGGCGACACCAACATTGCCTACCTCCAAGAGAATGGGGTCCGGATTTGGGACGAGTGGGCAGATGAAAGTGGTGACCTCGGCCCTGTATACGGTTACCAATGGCGGTCATGGCCCAACCCCACTGGTGGTCATACCGACCAGATTGTCGACCTCGTTGAGCGGCTCAAGACCAGCCCACATAGCCCTGTCTCTTATACACATCTCCGAGCCCACGAGACTTCACGGAATCT
>CAXHAW010000093.1:0-6510 GCA_964014525.1 uncultured bacterium | reverse complement strand
GCAGCGTCAGATGTGTATAAGAGACAGCTCTAGAAAGCCACTTCTTTTGGCTTGTTTTCTTGTCGACAGCATTTGGTGTAGCGCTCAGTTTTACCCCCATGAAAACCTACGAGGGAGCTGGCGCAAGCAAGATGGCCAGCGTGTTCTTGTATGTCCTGGTGGCCACCATTGGGGCCAAGATGGACATTGGTGAACTCTACCACTCTTGGGAGACCTACTGGCCGGTGATCCTCATTGGACTGCTTTGGATGCTCGTCCACGTGATCATCCTTCTGGCCGTTGCCAAGTTGATTCGGGCTCCGTTTTTCTTTGTAGCCGTGGGCAGTCAAGCCAATGTAGGAGGGGCTGCGAGCGCCCCCATTGTGGCCAGTGCCTTCAGCCCTGCACTCGCTCCTGTGGGCGTTCTTCTGGCTGTACTCGGTTATGCAGTGGGAACCGTGGCAGCGGTGATTTGCATGGAACTCATGCGCTACTTGAGTGGGGGCGGATAACATAGATTGTCCTCCGCCTGTCCTTCACGTCTTTTTCCCTCACGATCATGTCTTTGCCATGGTTCATTTGGTAGACCCGGTTCACGTCTCGTATGAATTGCGCTCGTTTGGCTCGTTTTGACTCAGATGAAACAGCCGCACCCAACCCAAGAAATACGTTGAGCTCTTCCGTGGCCATCACGTCCTCGCCTTGATGCTCCAGTGATTGGATTTTGGCCAGAATGGATTTTGCCGCAGAAGGCACCATGCGATTCACCTTGCCCCCAACTGAATCTATCAATTCCGGTGTCTCTTCGGATATAGAATGAACTGGAACCGGTATCCCCCTCAGTCCAGCACCACTTTTTCTACCTGCTGCATAAGAGAGAACACACCCCACCAGAAGGACCAAAGTCCAGACACCCCATTCAATCTTGCGTTTAACTTCAGGTTGTGCCATCCCATCTTCTGGACTCATTCCTGTGACCCCATCCTGGCACAGGCCAAACCCCAAGCCAAGCAGGACCCCAATGATCGTTAGACAGACTCTTCGCACAAATCAAATGTCTTTCGCAGTGCCGATATGATGAAACACAATCGTGAGCCTTCCGTTTCCACACATAAATGAAACAGAGTTTTACATATCAAGACCCTCTTTAACAGCACTATAACATATAACACATCTTCTTTCTTGATGCTTTTAGCACACCACCCAACCTATGCCCACCCTCTACCAAAAAACCACAGGTTTCCCATGGAGAAATACGACTTGATTTTTGGTCAACTTCATTTGGAGGGGTTTTCAGACGACGCCCACTGGAATTCCCCAGCACCAATTGACGCGATGCACATTCTTAAATGTCATGCTCCTGAATATTGGAACAAACTTCAGGCAGGCACTTGGTCAACCGCTGAAGAACGCCGATCCGGATTCACATGGTCCCGAGAGCTTGTACTTCGGGAATCCATCATCATGAACGGCACCCTGCAATGCGCCCTTGAAGCGAAAAGTGGGGGGATTGGACTCAACATTGCAGGCGGAACACACCACGCATTTTCGGACAGGGCTGAGGGGTTTTGTCTTCTCAATGACTTCGCCATTTCGGCACAGCACCTCTTGGACAACACCGAGATCACCCGAATCCTCATCATTGATCTCGATGTGCATCAAGGAAATGGAACAGCAGCCATGACGTCAGGGGATGACCGGATTTTCACCTTTAGCATGCACGGCGAATTAAACTACCCTTTCCACAAGGAGAACAGCACGTTGGACGTTCCTCTTCCGAACGGAACAACAGACCATGACTACCTAGAACAGCTCGATGCCCATCTTGGACAAATCCTCACTCGTTTTATGCCCCAAGTGGTCTTCTATCAATCTGGTGTCGACATTCTGGCCACTGACAAACTGGGCAGACTTGCCATAACCATGAATGGGAGTCAAGAACGCGACCGAATGGTCTTAGAAACATGTCGCAAACACAACATCGGCGTGGCCTGTGCCATGGGAGGTGGATACTCCAAGGATGTTCGGACCATCGTTGAGGCCCACATGCAAACCTTCCGACTGGCGCGCGACCTGTGGTGCTGACCGTCAAGCGGCCTTTCTCAGCTTCAAAGCCAATGGCCCTTGATGTCCGCCTTGGACTTCAAATAGGCCTCATTGTCAGCGTTTGCCTCGATAATGACTGGGGCACGCTCCACATCAAAACCATGCGACTGTAAGGCACTGACTTTATCTGGATTGTTGGTCAGCAGGCGAATTTTTGCCACCCCCATTCCCTTCAATATTGCGGCGGCCACCTCATAGGACCTGTCATCTTCTTGATGACCGCGAGCCACGTTTGCCTCGTATGTATCCATGCCCGAATCCTGCAGATTGTAAGCTTCCAGCTTTTCCACCAATCCAATCCCCCTGCCTTCTTGCCGGAGGTAGATCAGCATGCCTCCCACCTCACGGAAATGGCCCAGCGCTGTCGACAATTGGTCACCACAATCACACCGGCGACTGCCGAATACATCCCCTGTCATGCACTCGCTGTGAATCCGCACAGGCACAAAATCACCGGTCAGCTTCTCTAGTCCACGGTGCAGAACCACATGCGGAAATCGATCCTCTTTCTCGCCGTATGCCGAGATGACATACTCGCCCCATTTGCTTGGAAGTCTGGTCTTCGCAAGTAACTCCATGATGCGAAGGTATGCGGTTTAGATGTGCTCAACTTGACGAGTATCGAAAAAAAAAAGGCGCCCCATCGGGGGCGCCTTTCTCTAAAATCCGTTTGTAGAAATCACTCGCAGGGCTGTCCGAATGCCCCGAGAATAACAAGCAAATCTCCCACCGCAGTGGCTCCGTCTCCGTCAATATCCGTTGGGCAAGAACTGCTTCCACTGAAGATGCACAGGCCATCGTCCACATTGGCCGATGGATCAAAGTTGTCAGCGTCTGCATACGTGCAGCCTTCAACCCTTGCATTCGCGCAAGAACCATCGTCCTCTCCTGCGAATGGGTTGAACTCAATCGTGAATGGATCTGTGCAGCCTGCGCAAGCCTCACATGTTTCGAAGCACACGATGTCCAGCAGCATGTCGGCACCGTTGACCAGCAATCCACGGTTGAAACCACCTTGTCCATTGTCAATTCCACATTCAGCAGGCACGCCTTCGTCCCCTCCCCAATCGGGACCGTTCATGAACTTGTATTCGTGAGGCCCATTGGACAACTGAACTGTGTACTCGTAGAGACCGAGACCTAACGTGGTCATTTGAGTAGACCCATTGGTCCACCCTTGGAAAGACCCCACCATGTATACTCCGCTTGTCACCTCCTGTAGGTTCATGTCCACACGGAAGGTCACGAGATAAGCACAAGAACCGTCATCCACGTCTGCGCCTGCATCATAATTCTGTGCTCCGGTGTCCGTGCAGCCTGTGATGACACCGCAACTGAAGCAGCTGTTGTAGCAGACCAAATCCAAAACGAGGTCAGCAGAGAGAGAGAACCCACGGTTCCCAAATCCATCACTTGGATCAAAGTCACAAGGGGCGCCAATTGGGAAGTCTTCCTGGGCATCCCAACCGTTGATGGTGAACTTGTACTCATGGGTGCCCGCCATCAGCGGCATGGTCAGTGTCCACACATTGTCTGTGCCGTCATTCGACATTGGGTTGCATGACCCACACCAACCATTGAAGCCGCCATTGACATAAACAATGTCCCCATCACCAAGCGTTTCATTGCTCATGTCCACCTGGAAGGTGACGTTGAATTGGCAAGAGCCGTCGTCCACTGTCGCAGTGGACGCATAGTTCACAGCGGCCTCATCGGTGCATCCTGAGATGTCTCCTCCACCCTCGCAATCAGAACAGCTGTTCCAACAAACAAGCGCCTCACTCTGGTTGCCAAAGAGCTGCAACACGCGATTCGTGTATCCGAAGTTCTCCGTTACACATCCACTGAGGCCTGCAAGGTCCTCTTGGGCGCTCCACTCATTGACCGTGAACTTGTATTCATAGTAGTCATAAGCCAGCGGAATGGTCACACTCCAGACCCCATCGCCGTCCTCGTCTGCAAGTGGGTTACATCCGCCGCACCATCCGTTGAACTCACCGTTCACATAAACCGAATCACCTTCGGACAAGGCATACTCGCTCATGTTGACACTCAGGGTAACGTCATAGATGCAGCTGCCATCATTGGCAGTGACTGTTTCATCATAATTGCTCGCAGCGCCATCATTGCATCCAAGCGTGTCGTCTTGACCGACACAAGCCAAGCAGGATCCCCAGCACACAGTGTCCATCTCAATGGCATCGTTTCCAGCCACATCGAGGTCTCTGTTGGTGAAGCCCCCTTCTTTGACCACGCAAGGGCCGACGGGGTTGTCCCCTGGGGCCAATTCTTCTTGATCTGCCCATCCATCCAGTTGGTACTTGTAGCGGTAGTTCTCACCGACTGCCAACACAATGGTCGTGGACCACACCCCATCCTGATCTTCATCGGTCATCTGGTTGCAGTCTGCACAGAAATTATTCCATGTGCCAGCTACGTTGACGAATCCAAACGTGCCACCATAGTTGTTCATGTCGACACTGAAAAAGACAGCCAGACTGTCGGCAGGTGTGCCTCCCCCATTGTCGTCTTCACACGCATCACAACTGTTGTAGCACACAACAGGCAAGGCAGAGTCCTCAGTCACCACATAAGAGCGATTTGAGAAACCATCAATCGTACTCGTGCACGACTCGCTGCCATCAAATTCCTCTTGAGCTGTCCATCCGTCGAGGGTGAACTTGTACTCAATGGTGTCGGCCGGCAAGTCCACAGTCACGGAATACACGCCGTCACCATTGTCCGTCATTGGGTTGCAACCGCCGCACCATCCATTGAACGTTCCATTGACGAAAACACCGCCATAGGCTTCCTCGTACTGAGACATGTCAACACTGAAGGTCACACCATAGGTGATCTCAGGCGCAATGCATTCAGCAGTGCACTGACCAAAGCAGAACTCCAGCGTAGAAGGTCCGGTTACAGGATCCAAAAAGCGGTCGTTCCAATTGTCCGTGTCTGCGCAATCCTCACCTGCCAAATCTTCTTTGGCATCCCAATCTCCTCCGTCATCAGGACTGTTCAAGAAAACCCAGTTTCCTGAAACTCCTTCATTCAAGTCAATGCTGACGGACCAATTGTTGTCGCCATTCTCAGTCAGGGCATGGGCCATGGCATCCCCAAGGAATCCACCTCCGATGTACATGCCGTTGGGGCCCACGGTAATGTTGTCAGTGTTCACTGAGAAGGTCACTGGATGGGTAATCGGGCCACCCTCGAGGCATTCGGAACAACTGTTCCAACAGACCAATCCAAGATCAGCATCTCCATCAACAGTGAGCGCTCTGTTCACGTTTCCATTGTCGAGCACAGTGCAAGGAGAGCCACTGATGAGACTTTCCTGAACAGCCCATTCATCGAGGGTGAACTTGTACATGTAGTCTCCTGCAGCCAAAGGCAAGGTCAACTCCCAAATGCCGTCTCCTGCATCCGTCATGGGATTGCATCCACCACACCAACCATTAAAGCTGGAGTTGACGTAAGCGGTCCCAAAATCTCCATCGTATTGGCTGAGGTCTACACGAAAAACCACATCATAGCTTTCTCCGCCACCTCCGTTGTCTCCGCCACCTGAGCCATCGCACACTTCACAAGAATTGAAGCAGACAACGGGCAGGGTGGCGGCTTCCGTCACGAGCAGTGAGCGGTTGGTAAACCCATCAATCGTGCTTGTGCAGGACTCTCCTCCAGCAAACTCCTCTTGTGCTGTCCAACCGTCCAATGTGAACTTGTACTCAATGGTGTCCGCGGGAACAGCCACTGTTACTTCGTAAATGTTGTCATTGTCATCATCGTTCATCACAATGCATGAACCACACCAACCGGCAAAGCTACCGTTCAAGTTGACCTGAGAATAGCTTCCACTGTAGTCGGACATGTCCACCTTGAAGGTCACATCAAAGGTGGGTAGAGGTGTAGAGCAAGAACCATCCGTGGTGCACTCACCGTAACAGGTGTTGATTTCTGTGGCCCCAGTAATTGGCCCAATGTTGCGGTCGTTAAAGTTGTCCGGGTCCGCACAATCCTGACCGGCAAGGTCCTCTTTGGCGTTCCAGTCTCCCCCATCGGCGGGATTGTTGATCAGGGTAAAGTGCCCGGTGAACCCGTCAGGAACGGGAACAACAACTGTGTAAACACCGTCTCCATCAACGTCACTCATCATATTGCCCATGGCGTCTCCGAAGAATCCGCCACCACCCACAAATAAACCGTTGGGTCCCACCGTAATGTTGGCTGTGTTGACATTGAATGTCACATCAAACATCTCGACATCGGACGTACATGTTCCATCTGTTGAGCAGACGCCAAAGCAGGTGTTCACCGTGTGGTCTTCTGTGATGTCGGACAAGAGACGGTCATTGAACTCACCGTCCGCACACCCCTGTCCGGCGATATTTTCCTTGCAGCTCCAGTCCCCACAGTTTC
>CAXHAW010000092.1:0-6541 GCA_964014525.1 uncultured bacterium | reverse complement strand
TTGCATTACACTACGCAATCAAGCATAGAAAAGGGGGGCCTCAGGCCCCCCTTTTTCAGTATCACAGACGTGATAGAATTACTTGATCACAAGCTTGCGGGTCGCACGGGCACCGTCCACAACAATCGTGTAGGTGTACATGCCAGCCGTGAGGCCTTGAAGGTCAAGAACCGCACGCTGGGTTCCTGGAGACTGAACGCCGAGGTCCATGCGACGCACGATGGCACCAGTCAAGCTGGTCACCTCGAATGTCACATCAGCAGCAGCATCGAGGGTGAAGTCGACACGGGTGTTGCCGGTGGCTGGGTTCGGATACGCGCGGCCGAGCTCAAAGCCCTCACCTGCCACATTGTCCACGCTCATGGTGGTGGTGGCGTTTGGATCGAGGTTGAGGCGAACCATGGGGCAGTTCGTGGTAAAGTACCAGTCGTAAGCACTACCTGCACCGAAAGGACCGTAGATGAATACCGTCTGATCGTATTGTGCATTGCTGGTTCCAATCTGGACGTTGTCGCCACCAAGGTGCTCAAAGCAAGCCATCACAGCCTCGCCTGCATTCACCTGATAAGGCTCCTCCAATGCGAAGGTGTACCAAGACACATCGCCATCGCCACTGTTCAGGAAGTCCGCTTCCAACTGCACCTCTTCAGAGGTGGTCAAGAGACCATCGTACTGGCCACCGCCGTTGTTCCATTCAACCCAGTCGAAGAGGTGACAAACCACCTCAGCGCCTACGTCAGATGCGTCCATCACAGCCACATCGATACCGTAAATGGTCATGTCGTTGACCGCATCGTAAGGAACACCTGCGATGAAGTCGACAGTGCCATCAGCAGGCGTGGCGCCCACAAACTGGCCGTTGTCGCGACCGTACTGGTTCTCCACCACCTCGATGGATTGCTGGGCGACATTGTCCGCAGGATACTCGTCCGTGCTGTCCGAGGCCACAGTGTAGTCAAAGGTGTATGTTCCCTGTCCAGGCGCCTCCCAACCGAGTACACGGAGGGTGTCGGTCTGTCCATAAGCAATGTCCACACCGGCACTCATGCCGCCGTCAGCATCACTTCCATTGACAGCCACAGAAAGGGTTGTGTTGGGCTGCACAACTGTACCGAGGCCGGTAGCGGCAACAGCCAAGTCCAAGGCAGGCAACTGGCTCTCAGGCCATACTTGAGCCTCCCAAAGACCCGTGGTCAAGAAGTCTGTAAAGCTGTAATACTCGGAAATGCGAACGTCATTGTCCGGGGTATCAAAGACCACAAAGTCGTCGACCATCCAGGCATAGCCCCACTGGCCAACCCAGCGCCAACGGAAGTAAACAGAAGACTCATCTCCTGCAACATCACCGATGTCGAAACGGGCCACGTATGGGTTGGAGCTCTCGTCTCCGCGCGCATAGGTTGGGAACACTTCGTAGCGAGCCGCCACAGTGTCATCCGCAACCACAACGTAGCCTTCTTCCACTTCGAGGGTCTCTGGGTTTGGCCAGTTGACACCATCAAGTGAAATCTCCAGATAGCAGCGCTCAATATCAGCGGTGTTGTCCCAGCAACGGTAATAGTTCTCAAACTCCACCGTCACAAATGGGTGACCGGAAAGGTCAACTGGATCGTCAATATTGAACCAGCAGTTCTCAGTCCAGCTGGCCGCATAATTCTCCTCTGCACCGAAAAGGTCAGAGTCCACCATCACATAGCCGTTGTCGGCTGTGGTCGAGGTCAGGCCAACAATGGCGTAAGGACCAGTTGGTCCAGCAGTGGTGCACTCCCAGTTGATGCCGTCGATGTAATCGGTATAACCTTCATCATAGGCGTTCACAAAAGAGAGGCCAGAGCAATCAGAGAAATCATTCGTGTAAATGATGTCCCGTGTGTAGTCGACGTGCTGACCCTCAGCGGGGCGAGCCGTGATGTCGCGACCGGCGTATTCACGGACCGGTGCCTGTGCAAATGCGAAGCTCACCGTGAGCATCGCGAAGACCAAAGTGTAGAGGTGCTTCATGTTATGTGGTGTTGGATTCGTGAGGCGAATATAGTCCCCGAACCCACCGCGCACCAATGCAACCAAATCAGACTACCAACGGCTCTGTGTATAGCTCCATGCTCGGGCAAGTGCAGACCAAGTTCCGGTCCCCATGTGCATTGTCCACGCGGGCGACAGAAGGCCAGAACTTTCGCTCTCTCATGACGGAGACAGGGTAGGCAGCCTCCTCCCGCGTGTAGAGGTGGCTCCATTCGGTGGCCGTCAGTTCCGCGGCCGTGTGCGGCGCCAACCGAACGGGGTTGTCTTCCCAATCAAAACGACCAGACTCAATGGCCCCAATCTCCTCTCGAATGGACACCATTGCCTCAACGAAACGGTCCAATTCATCCAGGCTTTCGCTTTCGGTCGGCTCAATCATCAGCGTCCCCGCCACAGGCCAACTCACCGTGGGCGCATGAAATCCGTAATCAATCAACCGCTTCGCGATGTCGGTCACCTCAATTCCGGCACTGGCCTTGAAGGACCTGCAATCAATGATCATCTCATGGGCCACATTGCCGGACTTGCCTTTGTACAGTACATCATAATGTCCTTCGAGGCGGGCGCGCAGGTAATTGGCATTCAAAATGGCCACTTCCGTGCTCTTCTTCAATCCTTTTGGGCCGAGCAAGCGGATGTAAGCGTATGAAATCAAATGGATCAATGCACTTCCAAAAGGGGCGGCACTGACTGCATCGATGGCCTTTTCGCCTCCCACCGCGTCCAAAGCGTGCCCTGGCAAAAACGGAACAAGGTGCTCGGCAACACCAATGGGGCCCACACCAGGCCCACCTCCCCCATGTGGAATGGCAAACGTTTTGTGCAAGTTGAGGTGACAGACATCAGCACCGATTCGGCCAGGGTTGGTGAGCCCAACCTGTGCGTTCATGTTGGCGCCATCCATGTAAATCTGCCCGCCATTCTCGTGAACCGTCTCCGTGACCTCGAGGATGTGCCTCTCGAACACCCCGTGCGTGGACGGGTACGTGATCATGAGGGCCGCCAGGCGGTCTGCGTGCTCGGCTGCCTTTTCCTTGAGCTCATCAAGGTTGATGTTGCCGTGCTTGTCACACCCCACCACCACCACTTTCATGCCGCACATCACCGCAGAAGCTGGATTGGTGCCATGTGCAGAGGAGGGAATCAGACAAACATCGCGATTGGACTCACCTCGCGAAGCGTGATAGGCCCGGATGACGAGCAGTCCCGTGTATTCCCCCTGGGCTCCACTGTTCGGCTGCAAACTCATCCCAGAGAAGCCTGTAATCTCGCAGAGGTACTGCTCGAGCTCCGCAATCATCCCGCGCGTTCCGACGGCTTGTTCTGGAGGGCAAAAC
The DNA here is from genome assembly GCA_964014525.1 of uncultured bacterium. Classification (GTDB taxonomy): domain Bacteria; phylum Bacteroidota; class Bacteroidia; order Flavobacteriales_D; family Sanyastnellaceae; genus UBA8752. Next base: position 3,182 of record CAXHAW010000092.1, on the reverse strand, counting down.
GGGTGCAGCTGTGCGAACGCTGACCATCCTATGGGCAACAGCTGTGTTGCTGCATTCAGCTTCATCGTGCAAGATCCCAAGGGGATCATGGAATGGGTCAGCGACAGGTCCTTGTTCTCCAAGTGCTTTAGGTACCGCATCATGGCGGTCTCAGACCTGTGGCTGTTGAAGACCGAGTGATTGAGATAATCCACCGGTCGCATCTGACTGGCCAATGACGACGACGCCTGCCCCGGTGCGGGAACAGCATGGAAACCCAGCACCTCACACAGGTCCGTAAAGTCGCCCGGCAGCGTGCATTCGTGGAAAGACACACCAACATGAACGCCATCAGGGAAATAACGCAGGTTGATTTGCTTTCGATTGGCCCGCTCCATGACAGCTCCAATGTCCTCCATCGCGAAGACCACTGTATCAAAGAATTGCGTGTGTATTGGACTCACCCCTGCTTGACGGCCCGCCTCACCCAGTGATGTGGCAAGCCCATGAACGCGCTCTGCAATCGCTCGAAGGCCATGGGGTCCGTGGTATACAGCGTACATGCTCGCCATCACGGCGAGCAGGCTCTGCGCAGTGCAGATGTTAGACGTGGCCTTGTCGCGGCGAATGTGCTGCTCTCTGGTTTGCAGGGCCATGCGATAGGCGACATTGCCCATTCGGTCCACGGAAGCCCCAATCATTCGTCCCGGAACGTTGCGCTTGAACTCCAAGCGGGTCGCAAAAAATGCAGCATGGGGTCCCCCGTAGCCCATGGGCACGCCAAACCGCTGGCTGTTTCCGACGACAACATCGGCCCCCATCGAACCCGGAGATTGGACTAGGGCACAGGCCAACAGGTCCGTGGCCACAACCACCCGGATGTCGAGTTCTTGAGCCCGGGCAATGGTGTCCCCTAAGGGCTCTACCCTTCCGCGGTCATCAGGATACTGAAGGAACAAACCAAAGGTGGAATCATCCAACCTCAAGTCACCATCCGGGCGCTGTTCAATGGCTATGCCCAGGGGCTCAGCACGAGAACGAAGCACGGCCCATGTCTGTGGAAAGACCCCATCGGACACCACGAAACGGTTCACCCCTGCCTTCGCTGCCTTTCGGCTTCGAGAGTTGAACACCATGGTCATGGCTTCCGCAGCCGCTGTCGCTTCATCAAGCAGGCTGGCATTGGCCAACTCCATCCCCGTCAACTCGCACACCATCGTCTGAAAATTCAGAAGTGCTTCGAGGCGACCCTGGGCAATTTCCGCTTGGTATGGGGTGTAGGCCGTGTACCATCCGGGATTCTCAAGGACGTTCCGGCGAATCACACTGGGCACTTCAGTGGGGTGATAGCCCATTCCGATGTGGTTGCGGAACACCGTGTTCTTTGCGGCCACTTTATCGATGTGATCGAGGTAGGCGGACTCAGAAAGCCCCTCTGGCAAGTCCATCGGCTTGTCACTCAAAATGGCCTGAGGAACCGTCCTCGCGATGAGGGCTGCCATTGAGTCGTGACCTGTGACAGCCAACATGTTGGCTTGATCTTCCTCCCTCGGTCCGAGGTGCCTGTGGACAAATGTTCCGGATGCCATTTAACGTTGCGCTGAGAAGGGACAAAAATAAAACGTGACAACACCTTATCGGGTCCTGTGTTCATAATCGTTTTGTCCGTGTGGGCTATTCTAATTTTCGGGTTCGTGTACGCTCGAAACATACTTTGGTCCAATGCCGTCATTTCACTTGCCTCTAGTGCCTGTGTGGTGACCTCACTCCAACTCGCACAAGTGAAGTTCACAGGCGGAATTGACATGGTGTTTGCGTTGGGCATTGGGTGCGCAACATGGTTGGCCTACACTTGGCAGAGACACGTCAAGTCCACCCGGGTTGGGGGCCTTCGCCCCGCCCATCTTCTCTGGCATCAAAAGCGGTGGCCAGCACTCAAGGCGTGCGCCCTTCTGCTGATTCCCTTGGCATTCACTCCCGTGATGTTGACCAGTCAGGTCTTTCCACTGCCTTCCGGACCATCCCCGGTTGCCCTCTTCGCCCTTCTCGTGGTGGCCACCTCCATCACAGCACTCTATGCCGGACTTCCCGGGGAACCGGGACAACGACAGGCACTCCGGCGGGTTCCCGGCGCAAAAATGATTTGGATTGCAGGATCTTGGGTCACCATCACCGCCCTATGGCCCATTTGGTGGAGCACCGCAGGAGCACCCGTTCTCCCCCCTGAAACCCTCTGGATTTGCGGAGAACGATTCCTGATTATCGCCGCCCTGACACTGCCTTTTGACCTGCGCGACACACAGTGGGACCCCCCTGGAATGCGCACTTGGGCCCAAGTCCTCGGCACCCGCCTCACACGTTGGCTCGCTCTGGGGATGGTGATTCTCGCCATCGCTCTGCGACTGCGCATCCTGCCCACGCCAGCATGGGGCCCTCTGTTCGGTTTATTGGCCATGGGTGCAGCCGTTCTGATGGCAAGGGAAGACCGGTCAGATGGATATTACGGTCTGCTGGATGCGCTTTTGATTTTTGATACGCTTGGCCTTCTCCTTTTTCTAGAGTAATGCTCAGCCAAAAACCACGTCCAGTGCATCGACAAAGGCCGCAGACGCCTCGTCAATGACAGCATCAGAATGGGCCGCGGAAACGAAGCCGACCTCATATCCTGAGGGACCGAGATACACCCCTCGCTCAAGGAGAGCAGCATGCAATTTACTGAAGTACGCCATGCTGTCGGGGTCAATTTCACTGCTTCGCCGAATGTGAATCCGATCGCTGAAGGCCAGCCAGAAAATGCTTCCTCGGTTGAAGATGCGCAGTGGCTGACCCTTCTTTTCTGCGTGGTCCAAAATTGGGTCGATTAACCGCCGGGTGCGGCGTTCCTGATCCTCGTAAAAACCGGGCTGGAGACAGACAGACAGCTGACCTGCACCCGCCGCCATCGCCACGGGGTTTCCGCTGAGCGTGCCGGCTTGATAAACGGGGCCAGAAGGGGCAACGTGTTCCATGATGTCCGCTGAAGCAGCATACGCGCCCACGGGCATGCCCCCACCGATAATCTTGCCAAACGCCATCACATCCGGCCGAATGCCGTGGTACTCGGCAGCGCCTCCAAAAGCGACGCGAAAGCCACTGATGACCTCATCAAACAAGAGAAGCACACCATAACGGTCGCACAAATCCCGCACACCCTGAAGGAACGA
>CAXHAW010000091.1:0-6602 GCA_964014525.1 uncultured bacterium | reverse complement strand
TTGTCTATTACAGTGCCAGATCCATCCGTTGCCCCTGAACACGTCTCACATACACTGAGGGTGTAAGAGCAGGCTGTTTGAATATGATCTGTGGCAGCAGCGTTGTAGTTGCAAGCCGCGGCATCTTGACAGCCGACGATTTCGTCTTGATTGCAGACGCCATCATCATCGGCATCATTGTCTATTACAGTGCCAGATCCATCCGTTGCCCCTGAACACGTCTCACATACACCGTCGGTGTATGTGCAGTCTATGCCACCATCTGTGGCAGCAGCGTTGTAGTTGCATGCCGTGGCATCTTGGCAGCCTGCGATTTCATCATCGTTGCATACGCCATCGTCATCCGCATCGTTGTCAACGATTGAGCCTGTTCCTAGTGTATTCGAACAAGTTTCACATCCTTCTGGCACGATACAGTCCACATTTGCTGGATCTGCGAAGTTGCACGCGCTGGTGTTTGAACAATTGTCTCCATTGTCGCAGATGCCGTCCGAGTCACTGTCGTTACTCGTGATGGTAATGGTGAAAGAAGCTGTAGATGTCTTGCCATAGATGTCAATGGCAGTGTAAATCACCTCCGTTTCCCCTTCTGGGAACTCGTCACCTGGATCGTAATCACCTCCAATTGTAGCCAAGGTGCAGTTGTCAGTTGCTGAGGGTTCTTCCCATGTTACAGTACCCATGCAACTGTTCTCATCCGTGCCTTGCGTTATGTTCGAGGGCATGCCGGTAATAACAGGGGCTTCTTCGTCAGTGACGGTGACATTAAATGTCATGTTGACTTCGTTACCACCATCATCTGTGTATGTGTATGTGACAGGTGATATGCCGACATCAAAAGAAGCGCCGGACGCGATGTCTGAGCTAAGTGAACTGTTGATGGTACAATTGTCAGAAACAGTGGGTTCAGACCAGTTCACGGTGGCGGCACAAGAGCCTGTTGCACCAACGGAAGCAACGGTAAGCTGTTCAATCACCGGAGCTTCACTGTCTTCAACGGTAACAGTAGCTGTTCCTGTTGCGCTGTTGCCGTGGATGTCTTGTACGGTGAGCGTTACTGTGTTTTCTCCCAAATCGCCACAGTCGAAATCGGAGTTGTCGAGCGCATAAGTGGCAATACCACAAGCGTCGGTTGAGCCATTGTCAATTTGGTTCGCCGCGATGCTCGCCAAACCAGTGCCATCCAATTGTATTGTGATGTTCTGGGTAATTACAATTGGGTTGGTGTTGTCCGCAACTGTGACTGTAAAGCTGTCTTCAGTAGAATTGCCGTTTACATCTGTAGCTGTGTATGTGACAGTGTGTACACCGACATCGAAAGTGTCTCCAGAATCACGATCACTCGTCAAAGAGGCAATGTTGCAATTGTCATCTGCGGTTGGACTGTCCCAGGTGATGGCTGTGCTGCAAGCATCACCGTCACTGGACTCACTGATGTTGTCCGGCATATCAGAAATACTGGGGGCCTCATCGTCAGAGATGGTGATGGTGAAGCTTAAGGCAGTCAGGTTTCCCGTCACATCCAAAGCTGTGTAAGTGACAGTGGTGATTCCCACAGCATAAAAATCATCGGGTTCGTGGTTGGCCTTGAAATAAGAGACCTCGCAATTGTCCGTGACATTGGGGATGGTCCAACTCACATTGGCACCACACAGACCAGCCTCCGCGGATTGGGAGATGTCTGAGGGCATGTTCGTGATGACGGGTGCTTCAGTGTCTGGGTCCGTACATTGAGCATGGACGGTCAGGGACATCGTGGAAGCCACGAAAAGGCAGAAGCCGGCGAAAGCGTTCAAAGGGCGCATCGGTACAGAATTTGGCGTTGACAAAGTACCGACGGATTGTTGAATCGCGCGAGTATTATCTATCTATACATCGATTTCAACTTTAATTATACATCACGAATACAAATTTCTAAGTCGATTTTGGCCAAATGGATGGCCAGTCGTAGCCTAGATCCGAAAGAAGCGCCATCGAACCGAGGACCACACAATGTTTCATTTTGGCCTCTTCACGGTGTTTCTCTCCTGGGACTTACAGCCGTTTTTTCTCTGGAATTGTGTCGTTCCATTCGTGTCGTTGTGGCATTCAGTGTTGCTGTAAAGACCACGGTCCTTGTGTATTTAAACCAAGAAAAGCCCGGACAGACCGGGCTTTTCGTTGTTTTTATACCGTTATAGATCAGGCCTTGACAGTGTCCTTGCTCAAGTCCACCACTGTTGGGGTGGCGATGAAAATGGAGCTGTAGGTACCGACCACGACGCCGATCATGAGGGCAAAGACGAAGCCCTTGATGTTGTCACCACCAAACAAGAAGATGGTCAGCAACACCACGAAGGTGGAGAGGGACGTGTTGATGGTCCTGCTCAGGGTGCTGTTGAGGGCAAGGTTGAATACTTCCTTGCGGTCCTTCTTGGTTCCGTAGAGGCCGAAGTACTCACGAATCCGGTCAAACACAACCACCGTGTCGTTGATGGAGTATCCAATGACCGTCAAGATGGCAGCGATGAAGGCCTGGTCTACTTCCATGGTGAAGGGGAGGACACCCCAGAAGATGCTGAACAGGGAGAGCACGATCAATACATCGTGAACCATGGCCACCAAGGCACCAAGACCATACTGCCATTTGCGGAAGCGTATGAAGATGTACAGGAAGATGACAATCAGTGAGAAGATGGTCGCATTGGTGGCTCCTCGGCGGAAGTCGTCGCTGATCGTGCCGTCAACTTTGTTGTAGCGATCGATGGTGTAAGCACTTGCCCCTGCAGCTTCCAAACCGCTCTTCAAGGCGCCTTGGATTTGCTCGTCTTGGTTCTCGGCTTCACTGTCGATCATGAAGTTGGTCACGATCCGAACCTTGCTGTCGCTTTCTTTCGTTTGGACAATCGGGTTGCCTGGGGTGCCTTCCTCAGTAAACGCCGTGCTCAGGGAACCCCGGAGTGCCTCCATGTCCACGGGCTCTTCGAAGGTCACATCAAAGGTGGAACCTCCAGTGAATTCGACACCGTAGTTCAATCCCTTTGTGGACAGACTGGCGATGCCACCTGCAATGACAAGGGCGCTCCCGATGTAAGCGAGGCGGCGCCGAGCGATGAAGGGCACGGCGGTTTTGGTGAACCAGTTCTCCGTCATTTTGGACGAGAAGGTCATGCCCTTCTTGTTTTCCATTCTGGAGAAGAACACCAGACGCGTCAGCACAATGGCGCTGAAGAGCGAGGTGAAGATGCCCACCATGAGCGTCGTCGCGAATCCACGGATGGCACCACTACCAAAGCTGTACAGAATGATGGCGGTGAGCAACGTCGTGATGTTGGCATCGATGATGGCGCTGTATGCTTTGGAGTATCCTTCTTGGATGGCGCCAGAAAGTCCCTTTCCTGCGCGAAGTTCCTCTCGGACGCGCTCATAAATAAGGACGTTGGCGTCCACAGCCATGCCGATGGTCAAAACGATACCAGCGATTCCGGGCAGCGTTAAGGCTGCACCGAGGGAGGCCAGTGCGCCAATGAGGAAGAACAGGTTGGCAATGAGGGCCATGTTGCTGACCAAGCCCGCACCACGATAATAGAAGATCATGTAGACCAACACCACGAGCAGTGCGAAGATGAATGAGCTCAAGCCAGCGCGGATGTTTTCCTCACCAAGCTGCGGTCCCACGGAGACTTCATCCACAATGCGAGCAGGGGCAGGAAGAGAACCGGCCTTGAGCAAGCTGGACAAGTCCTCGGCTTCCTCCAGTTTTTGCTCAGCAGTTTGGCCAGTGCCGAAGCTGATTTGCGACCGGCCATTGAGGATGGGGCTGTTGACGTTAGGCGCGGAGAACACGAGGTTGTCCAACACCACTGCCACGGCCCGGTTATTGTCGGCGGCGGCGGCCTTGGTCATCTGTCCCCAGATTCCAGCACCTTCTCCGTTCATGGTCATGTTGCAGACCACGTCTCCGATTTCGTCATACCCCACGCGGGCGTCGACGATGTTTTTTCCGTCGAGCTTGGCTTTGCCTCTTCCGCTTTGGTCTTGGATTGCATAGAGCGTAGAAATGTTCCCGTTGCTCTTGGCACTCCACAGCAGGCGGAGGTCCTTACCCAGTGCTGCTTTTACTGCGGGCATTGCGAGGATCTCATTGACCTTGCCTGTGTCTGCCTGTATGGTGTAGCCCACGATGCTGGTTTTGGCAGTCCGCTCTGGCTGCATCACGGCAAACAATGGATTCTTTGCTCGAATTTGCTCTGTGGTTAGAGCACTGTCTGCAGGTGCTTCATCGCTGAACAATTCGGGACTCATTGACTGCCCTGCGGCCACATTTGCGTCAGCGATTCGCTGGGCGACCTCTTCATTGAACCACGTCTCCCAGAATTCAAGGTTGGCGGTTGACTTCAATTGCTTTCTAGCGCGAGCTGGATCATCTATGCCTGGAAGCTCCACGAGAATGCGTCCACTGAAGGAGAGCTTCTGAACATTGGGCTGAGCCACACCGAGCTGGTCAATTCGCTTTCGGATGATGTTTTCGGTATTGTTGATGGCCGTTTCGGCTTCAGCGCGCAGGATGGAAAGGATTTCATCGTCGGTGCTCTTCTGTGGGAAGAGGTCCCGGTTCTCCATGTTGTGGAAGATGCGCCAGAGTTCAACGTCACCTCCTTGAGCGCTCCATGCTTGTCCGAAGAGCGTGATGAAATCTGAATTTGAATTGCGCCGCTCGACCTTGGCCTGTGCGACAGCATTTCGAAATTGCTCATTGGTGCTGTAGTCGGCCAATGCAATGACCAAGTCTGGAATGGAGACTTCGAGGGTCACGCTCATGCCTCCACGGAGGTCGAGCCCGAGATTCAACTCGCGCTCTTTGGCTTCCCGGTAGGTCTTGCCGAAGACAGGCACGATGGCGGAGTCTCCCTTGGCTCGCAGGAAGTCTTTGGCTTCCTTGGCCGCGGTGGCATCAAATTGTTCGTCGGTGATTTGCCCTGCTTCGAGCAGTTGTTCCGCCTCATAGACTCCCTGAACTTGCGCTTCCTTCTCAAACTCACTGGAGAAGTAGTTGAAGCTGAGCGTGTAGAGGGTTGCCAATGCGAGCAGCACCGTAAAGATCAGGACGGCACTCTTGTTCTGCATGGTTCTGGTGTTTTTAAGGGTCCGCAAAGATAGATAAAACGCGGCGTAGAGGGTGTGAGAGCCGGCAAGGGGCGCAGGGTTTGGATTACCTTCGCTGCCATGGGGCAGTCGCTTTCTTTGTGTGGGGTCGGATTACGCCGAAAAAGGAGGTCCGGTTGCGTTTGGGCCGGTCTTTTTCTGGTCCTGTTGTCTTCCCACGCAAGTGACTTGACGTGTCAGGAGGTCCAATTGGCTGTTCTTCAGTACAAAGGGGGCGGTGATTGGTATTCAAATCCGACCAGTTTGCCCAACCTTGTTTCCTTTTGCAATGAAGAGATGGGCACTGATTTTGACGAAGATGTGCCGTACGTTGAGGTGGGATCTCCGGCCTTATTTAATTACCCTTTTGTGCACATGACCGGACATGGCAATGTGGTCTTTTCATCTTCCGAAGCGAGGAACCTGAGGACATGGATGGAGGCAGGGGGCTTTTTGCACATCAGCGACAATTATGGCATGGACGTCTATGTCCAAAAGGAAATGCGCAAGGTTTTCCCTGACCTTGAATGGATTGAGTTGCCGTTTGAACATCCTGTTTACCATGCTGCCTTTGATTTTGAGGGCGGTCCTCCCAAGGTGCACGAGCACGATGGTGAGGCGCCCCGGGGGTATGGATTGCTCTTGGATGGACGGCTTGTCTGCTATTATGACGTTGAATGTGATTTGGGAGACGGTTGGGAAGATTATGCCGTTCACCGAGATCCTGATGCCGTTCGCCGGAGGGCCCTTGAAATGGGCGCCAATTTGGTGAGCTTTGCCCTCTCTGGGGCCCGCGATGACTGATCAGGTCGTTGCCCGCCCTGTGAAGGGTGGGTAGTCCTCGGTCATGTAAAGCAGGTATGCATTGATTCGTGTGCTCCACCGGAGTTGTTCCTCGCACCAGGCGAAACAGGTCTCTGGAAACCGTCCCGTGAACAGGACGGCCCACCATGCCAGGAAATTGAGAAGGAGGACCCAATAGAACCGGAACACGAGGATGACCGCATGGGGCAACATCACCAACCCGCCGAGCAGGCCACGGACGAGCGCCTCATAGCGGGGGATTTCCTCCCGATAGGGAATGTGGAGCTGGATGTTTGGGTGCTCTCCGCTGAGTCCGAAGGCGGGGTAGCCGTCGGTCATGTTGAGCAGGGTGGCATTGAGTCTGAGGTTCCAGTTTAGGATGCCCAGCTGTGTGTCGAACCAGTTCCGCGGGTATTTGCCAGTGAGGAGGACCATCCAGAAGGTCAGGAACTGAAGTATGGCGCCCCACAGACCCACGAGCATCAAAGCGATTGTATGGGGGATGACGATGTAGAAAATACCGAGGAAGGTGCGAAGCAGGAGTTCGCTGCGGGAATGCGATTCCTGTCTCCGAATGGTGAAGTTGAGGTCCATGGGGGTGCTGTGAAGTTGAATTGCCGTGACCGGTGTCACCCCTCAAACTTAGATCAACCTGGAAAGGCCGACAGTCGGGG
>CAXHAW010000090.1:0-6621 GCA_964014525.1 uncultured bacterium | reverse complement strand
TGAACAGCGTGGAGCCCATGAGGTGGACGGACACCTTTGAAGTATACCCCAACCCCATTGAAGGGGGACAACTCCAATTGCACGGACTCGACTTTCGTCAAGGCGTCCTGGCTGTGGCGTTGACCACCCTCACCGGTGAACGTTTGGCGCGGGACCTGTCCTTAGAAGAAGCAACAGATGGCCGATTGACCCTATCTGTAGAAGGGCTCGCTCCTGGCATCTACCTGCTCCGAATCGAACATCAAAACCTTTGGGCAACCAGGAAAGTGATCATTCGCTGATTCAAGCATTTGCAATCGGAGATGCACTCTTTGTGCCTGTGGCCACATTCCGCATAAGTGTATTTCGTACACTTGCCGACCAAATCAGCGTTACATGAACACCTCGATTCGCACCTGTGTTTTTTGGACAGGACTGGCGGCATTTGCCTTGACAAGTTGCAGTGCCCCAACAACTCAGCGTTCAACTTCAGACAAAGCCGTTTTCATTGACAGCGTCTTGAGCACGCTGACCATTGAAGACAAGGCTGGTGAAATGACCCAGCTCACGCTGGACATGGTCTGCGTGGGAAGCCCCTACAATCTGGAAGAGCCTCACCGCCTCGATGCTGAAAAGTTGCAGAATGTTCTCGTCGACCTCAAGGTGGGAAGCATTTTGAATTGTGGCGGACATGCTTACTACCCAGCGCAATGGCATGAGATCATTGGGGGCATTCAAGAAGCCGCTGCTCGCAAATCATCGGGAATTCCAGTACTCTATGGAATCGATGCGATTCACGGCACGACCTACACCACAGGAGGGGTGCTCGGTCCCCAACAAATCGGCTTGGCCGCCACTTGGGACACAGCATTGGTCAGAACGTTCTCTGAAAATGCAGCCATGGAGGTTCTGGCCTCAGGGATTCCTTGGAACTTCTCCCCTGTCCTCGATGTGGCCCGCGATGCACGTTGGCCTCGCTTCTGGGAAACCTTTGGTGAATCCGCCAAACTGGTGTCCGACATGGGCGTTTCCATGGTCAAGGGGTACCAAGAAGGACCCTCACCCATCGCGGCCACGCTCAAGCATTACATGGGGTACAGCCGTCCATTGACCGGTAAAGACCGCACCCCAGCATGGATTCCGGAGCGCCAACTGCGGGAAGTTTTCTTGCCCCCGTTCGCGGCGGCCGTAGAAGCAGGTGCGGCGACAGTGATGGTCAACAGTGGTGAAATCAACGGTATTCCCGTTCATGTCGACCACCACATCCTCACCGAGATCCTCCGCGACGAACTTGGATTTGAAGGACTCGTTGTCACCGATTGGGAGGACATCCGTTACCTCTTCTCCCGCCACAAAGTGGCTGCGGACTACAAAGACGCCATCGAAATGGCCATCATGGCTGGCATTGACATGAGCATGGTGCCCACGGACACCAAGTTCCCAGTGCTGCTGGCCGAACTGGTCCGAGAAGGCCGAATTCCCGAGTCCCGGTTGGACTTGAGCGTGCGCCGAATCCTCGGCGTCAAGTATGACCGCGGCCTCTTTGACAACGGTGGCGTGCCCCCCTCCTTAGAGGATTACCCCAACAAAGCAGACCTTGAAGGGGGTGCTGCATTGGCCGCTCGCAAAAGCATCACCCTCCTGAAGAACGAAGGCCCGCAATCAAACAGCGCTGCACTTCCCATTGGAGACAAAGGGCGCATTTTGGTCACTGGACCGACGGCCAACAGCCTGAACGCCCTGAACGGCGGCTGGACCGGAACCTGGCAAGGCACGGACCCCAAGTACAGCACCCCTGGACGTCCTACGGCAGTGGAAGCCATGCGCAACGTCTTCGGAGACGACCGAGTCGCCCTCGCTGAACTGGAGATGGAATTCGGCACGGCCGACATCAAAAACGTCATTCGAAGCCTGAAGTCCCGACCCACCCAATGCGCCGTGGTCTTCCTCGGAGAAATGCCGTATACAGAAGGTGTGGGCAGCACAGAAGACATCGAGCTGTTCAGCAACCAACAGGATTTGGTCAAGGCCATCCACGCCACAGGCACCCCCGTGATCGGCGTCTATGCAGGCGGCCGGCCGCGGACAATGAACAGCATAGAACCACTGCTCGACGCCTTTGTCATGGCCTACCTGCCTGGAGACTACGGAGCCGACGCGATCGCAGAAGTGCTCAGCGGAGACTTCAACCCCTCAGGACGCCTGCCTTTCACTTGGCCGCGCTTCGCTTCAGCGCACCTCACGCATGATTGCAAGCACACGGAAATTGTGGGCGACAAGGACTTCAACCCGCTCTACCGGTTTGGCGACGGCCTCTCCTATTCTGCCGTCAACACCACGGGCATTCAAATCCTCAGTGGTGACAGCGCCACAATCGGAGACACGGTCACGGTGGAGGTCACATTGGAGAACACCGGAGACCAAAACTCTACCGAGACGGTCATCCTCTACTCCCAAGACCGCGTGGCCAGCATCACACCATCCGTGGACGAACTCGCCGCCTTTATTCAAGTGGTCGTGCCTGCCGGTGCAACCCAAACCGTGTCTTTGCAAGTTCCCACCGAAGAGCTCGGGTTTATCGGACGGGACAACACGTACATCGTGGAACCCGGAATGTTTGGCCTCCGCGTCAAAGACCAAGTCGCCGAATTTAAACTCCTCGCCCGCTGAGACGTTCTGCGCACCTGACCACCAAGACTGAAAACACCAAGATCATGAAGCACCTTACCCTTCTACTGACAGCCTGCCTGGCCGTCTTCTGCACGCAGGCCCAAACAGTCAGCGTGACGTTCAACCTGAACATGTCCAGCGTGACTGTGGATCCAGCAGGACCGCATCTCGCCGGAGGCCTCGATTTCGGTGTGCCTGGAGACTTTCCTATGTCTGACGACGATGGCGACAACATCTGGACCATCACTGTCGACGTGGCAGTGGGATACACGGGGTATTACACGTTCACCAATGGAGCCTGTCCGGATTGGGGATGCAAGGAGAACATCGCTGGACAAGACTGCGCGCATCCAGAGAACTACAACGACCGTCAACTAGAAAACATCACAGAAGACACGGTGATTAGCACGTGTTTCGGACAATGCACAACCGATGGAAGCTGCCAGCAAACCGGCGGCGCGCTCAATGTGACCTTCAAGGTGACATGAGCAACGAAGAGGTTGCTGGGGCGCTCTATATCACTGGCGGCGGGGCCATTGATGGCTGGTGTGGAACCTGCATCGAAATGCTCGATCCCGATGGAGACAATGTATACGAGACCACCCTCGAATTGCCCCAAGGTGCCCACGAGTACAAGTACAACAATGGAGGATGGGATGGCTCAGAAGCGTATGACCTCCCAGAAGACGAATCCTGCACCTTGACCACCGGCGAATTCACCAACCGCCTTGTCACTGTTTCCGGAAGCGATGCGATTGAATTGGATGTGGTCTGCTTCAATGCCTGTACCGCTTGCGACATCACCCCTTGCGTGAACCCCGAACAAATCGACAGCACCATGATGTGCCCGGCCATTTGGGCGCCCGTTTGTGGCTGCGATGGCATGACGTACAGCAACGATTGTGAAGCTCAATTCTATGGTGGCGTCACCTCATGGACCGAGGGCGAATGCGGCGCATCCTCCATGGTCACCTTTCAGTTGGACATGAGTGAGCAGACGGTTCTGGGCCCCATCTACATCACTGGAAACAGCGTCGACAACTGGTGCGGAACCTGCGTTGAAATGCTCGACGACAATGGAGACGGCATCTACGATGTCACCTTGGAACTCGAAGCAGGAGACCACGAGTACAAGTACAACAACGGAGGGTGGGATGCCTCCGAGAACCTAGACAGTGAGGCAGACAGCGTATGCACGCTCACCACGGTAGACGGGGGCAACACGTTCGTCAACCGCCTTCTTTCTATCCAACCTGGTTCAGGCGACATCACACTCGATGCAGTGTGCTTTGAAAGCTGCGAAGCGTGCGAGGCAGTTGTGATCCCCGACACGGAGGTGACCTTCCATGTGGACATGAGTGAGGAAACCGTGAGCGGCGGTGTCTTTATCTCGGGAGAAACCATCGATTCTTGGGTGGGTTCTACGGTTTCCATGACCGATCCAGACGGAGATGGCACCTATAGCGTTACCCTAGACCTTCCCCAAGGAGACCACGAGTACAAGTTCATGAATGGCAGCTGGGACCAGGCGGAGCAACTCAGCGAAACCGAAGACGCAGCCTGCACCATGACACTTGGCGGCTTCACCAATCGACTCTTGACCATCACGTCAGAGGACGCCGTGAATCTGGACGCCGTGTGCTTTGAATCATGCGATGCCTGCGCTCCTTCCCATGTTAACTGGAACACCCCCGTGTCCTTCAATGCCTACCCAAGTGTCACTGATGGCATCTTAACCTTGGACTTCCCAATTGCTCTGGAAGCCAATTCCAGCCTGATCATCCGAGACCTGTCCGGTCGTTTGGTCCGCGCCGAGAACCTCGGAGCCGGCACCACACAACGCAAAGTCGACCTCGGCCAAGAACCCAACGGATTCTACATCATTCGCGTTGAAAGCGGCGCAGTTGTGGTCACCGAAACGGTGATCGTCCAACACTGATTCCCATTCACCCCCTCACCATGAGACTTTTGCTCCTCCTGGGTTGGTTCTTGCCGCTGGCGGCATTTGCACAATCCACGGCCATCACCGGAACAGTGACCGACTCCGATGACGGAACTCCCCTTCCAGGGGTGTCTGTCGTCGAGAAGGGCACGTACAACGGCAGCGTGACCGACCTCGATGGAAACTACACCTTGATGGTCTCCTCCCCTGAGGCGACCCTCACGCTCACTTACATAGGGTACAAGACAACCGATGTGGCCCTCGCTGGCCGCACCAACGTCAACCACGCCCTCGCTGCCGACATCGCCGGCCTAGAAGAGGCCATCGTCATCGGCTATGGCAACCAACAGAGGAGCAAAATCTCAGGCGCGGTGGGCACCATCGACGTCAAAGACGCCACATCCGTTCCGGTTCTTCGGACAGAGCAGGCCCTTCAAGGCCGTGCAGCAGGTGTGCAGGTGACACAGAACTCCGGCCAACCAGGTTCCACCCAGTCCATCAGAATCCGTGGTACCGGCTCGCTCAATAATGCAGAGCCCCTGTGGGTGGTCGACGGAATCCCGACCGGCGGGATTGACTTCCTCAACCCTGCCGACATCGAAAGCATCTCCGTCCTTAAGGACGCCGCCTCCGCCGCCATTTACGGCGCACGGGGAGGAAACGGGGTGATTCTGGTGACGACCAAAAAGGGCGCCAAAGGCCAGCCAGCACAGGTGACCTATGACGCCTATTTCGGGTTCCAAGAGCCCTGGAAAAAGATCGGCTTGCTCAACGCAGAACAGTACGCCATCCTGATGAACGAGAGTCGCGCCTCGGCCGGCCTCGTCCCCTACACCCAGCTCGCCGATCCCGCCAGTCTTGGGGAAGGAACCGATTGGCAGGACGCACTCTTTCAGCGCGCCCCCATCATGAACCACAGCTTCAACTTCACGAAAGGCACCGCAACGTCGTCTACGGCCATTGGCGGAAGCCATTTCGTGCAAGACGGCATCATCGGAGGCGAGAAAGGACGCTTTGAAAGGACCACCTTCCGCATCAGCTCACAGCAAGAAGCCGGTGACCGTTTCCGCATTGGACAAACCGTGAACTTCACCCACCTCAACCGGAACGCACTGGCGGAAAACAACGAGTTCGCCACCCCAGTGGTGCGCGCGTTGAACATGGACCCCGTCACACCGGTCACCCGTCCCGACGGCTCTTACGCCTATTCCGAACTCATCGGAAGCGACATCGCCAACCCGATCAACCAGGTGGCCACCACACACGACACGTGGACCACCAACCGCTTTGTCGGCAACCTCTTCGGCGAGTATGACATCTGGCAAAACCTCAAGGTCCGGTCCTCCGTCAACGTAGACCTCTCCCTCGGATCCCAGAAGATCTTCTTTCCGACGTTTGACCTTGGCATCGGCCCGAACGACCCGAACCGCCCAGCTTACGAGTGGCGTGAAGTCAATGGCCTCATCCGCAACGAAAACAAGTGGTCCAACTGGCAGTGGGAAAACACCGCCACCTACGACAAGGACTTCGACAACGGAGACCGCATCCAAGCCATCTTCGGATATTCAGCCCTGTATGGCAACTACCAGAACATCGGCACCTACCGGGACAGCCTGAACTCCAATGATCCCGAACTGGCGTTCTTGGACAACAGCCTCAACTTCAACGAACAGGCGCCAAATGCCAGTGGTGGATTTGGAGAAAGCTCTTACCTCTCCAGCTTCGCGCGAATCCAATACGAACTCGGCGACCGCTACTCCATGTCCGGCACCATCCGAAGAGATGGCTCCTCCAAGTTCGGCGCCAACAACCGCTTCGGCATTTTCCCCTCGCTCTCCGCAGCTTGGAACCTCACCGAAATCCCATGGGTCATCGAAAAGGACTGGATTGAATTCGCAAAGGTTCGTGCCTCATGGGGCCGGAACGGAAACGCCGATGGAATTGGCAACTTCGACTTCACCTCTGTGGTCTTCAACGGACAGAACTACACGTTTGGTCCAGAGCAAGTCCAGGTAAACGGTGCGGGCCCT
>CAXHAW010000089.1:0-6696 GCA_964014525.1 uncultured bacterium | reverse complement strand
CAGGTAGGATCGTCGGCAGCGTCAGATGTGTATAAGAGACAGCCCATGGCCCGGTCAACCGATCGCGCCATCGCCCGACCCATGCGCTTGGGCAACCCCTCCTCGTCCCACTCGGCCTTGGCCACGTCGATCACCACATGAAGGCGCACTTCAGCACGGGTGGTGCAGACGTAGGCCACGTTGACTTCATCGAAACGCTGCTGTGCACGCTCCCGCTCCCAAGTCGAGTGCGCAGCAGTGGCTTTGAGCGCACTCAACGGGGCCACAATGCCGGGCACGCCATACACATCCTCGGGAAGCGCTGCCGGCATCAAGGTCCGGTCCTCTTGAATCAAGTCGTCTCCAAAACGCGTGATGACCACAGGGTATTGCAGTCCCTTGCTCTTGTGAACCGTCAAAATCCGCACCGCATCCGGGCCAGGTAAAACGCGAATCGACTGCTCATGGCACTTGCGATGCCAGTGGGTCATGAATCCGGAGCGTCCGAAATCCTGAGCTGCGCGCTCCTGGGTGAGCTCAATCAAGGATTCCGCGTGGGCAGGGTAGTGGACATCGATTTCTAGCGCCTGAAGAATGTGGCCAATGCATTCCGCCAAGGGAAGCGCAGACCAAGCCGAAGCGTCGAAACCGGGCACCACTTCCGCCAAAACAGATTGACCGTCCAAGGATCCGTAGCGCTTTTCCGTGCCATCCTCTCTCGGCTTGCGGTATTCCGTATGGTGTTTGACCAGCACTGCCGACTCATCCCACAAGGTCCCTTGCTGGTTTCGAATCGCCCCAAGCGCCTGAAGAAATTGCAACACAGGACCCGCCTCCTTCGGTTCCTCAAGCGCTTCAAGCAAATACACCACCGCTAAAGCTGCCGGATGTCGGCCAAGGGCCAGACTCTCATCGGTAAAGGGCACAATCGGATCCTCACGAGACAACAAGAACTCCGCCAACCGCTTGGCCTCGGAGTTCTTTCGAACAAGGATGGCAATGTCTCCCGCCGGGAAACCATCCACCATCGCCTGCCGGATGCGAACTTCCATCCATTGACACACCGCATCAAACCGGTCTCCTGCGGTCTCCGCCTGTAGCACCTCCACCTCCACACCCCCAGGAAACGCCTTCATCGGCGTCTGGACAACATCGCCATACACATCGGCGAGGTCCGCTTCCAGGTCTTCCGCCAAGTTGCCGAAAACCGCGTTGTTGAAGTGAACCACTTCTGGCGCACTGCGCCAATTTTCGACAATCCGATGCCGGTCCATGGCGTCCTTCATGCGACCCGCAGCATCCTGCAACGCTGGTGAAAGTGGACGAAGCCCATCGGATACAAAACCTGGAAGTGCGCCGAGTTGACGGTGGTCTCCGTTTCGCCACCTGTAGATGGCCTGCTTGGCGTCGCCCACCACAAGCGAGAGTCTGCCTTGGGCCAATGTCTCTCCAACCACAACCGCCAAGTTGTGCCATTGGGTCACAGACGTGTCCTGAAACTCATCGATGAAAATGTGATCATAACGCTCCCCTGTCCTCTCGAAGATGTAGGGAGCAGGGTTGTCCTGTACCACCTCTGAAATCATCCGGTTCAGGTTGCCGAGCGTGCGGACATTTTCCTCCCTTTGAACCTCGATATACGCATGCCGCAAAGCGGTCAAAGTCCCGACAAGCGGCAAGCGCCGACTCAACATTTGCCGGGTTCGAAAATCATACCCACGCTCATCCGGCCCCATGGCAGCCTCCATCTCAGCCAAAGCCACCAAACGCCCGTGAAAAACAGCGATGGCGGCCTCACCCTCGTCATCGTTCTTCTTTGCCCAGGTGCCATTTTCGATGCCGTTCAACAGCTTTTTACCCTGTTCCTTGGCTACCCCTGACCGAAGACGCGGAAGCCAACTCTTCATGACCCATTTGCCAGTGAAGACGTCATACAAGCCGGCCTTCTCCAAATCACCCTCCAAAGCCGCAGCTTCCGATTTAAGCGACTCAATCCGAGACCGAACCTCCTTGTTCATGGCACGCTCAATGTCCGTGAACTGCACAGGCGTCCATCCATCAAGACGTTCCAAAAGCGGCTGCATCTGCTCATAATCAATGGCCTTTCCAATGCTCAGCAATTGGCGTCGAACCTTGGCGTCGCGGTCGTCCTCCACGGCCTCCTCCACAAACCTGCCCAACAACTCAGTGAGGTCGCCATCCACGCCCAACTGATCCAGCACCTTGTCCACTGCGGCGTCCAAAAGCCGAGGCGTATCCAACTCGACGCTGAAATCATGTTCGAGCTGCAAATCAGTCGCAAAGCCCCGAACCAGTCCACCAACAAACTTGTCGAGGGTCATGATCGACAGCTCCCCGTAGTGCCGTTGGAGGTTGCGGCGCAGATTCCGAGCCCTGCGACCCATCTCCTCATCCGCCAATCCGGTCTCGGCGCGAAGGCCATCCAAGTGTGCACTCTCGGAAACCTGGTCAGCCAACACCTCAATTTCAGTGACCACCCGATCCTTCATTTCCTGAGCCGCCTTGTTCGTAAAGGTCAACGCCAGAATTCTCCTGAAAGGAAACGGATCACCACTCGACAAACAACAAGACAAATAGGCCTGGACCAGACGAAAGGTTTTTCCGCTGCCTGCCGAAGCCCCCATCACCCGAAATCCAGTTGGCATTTGCCCCTCCATCTCACCCTTGGTCATGCGCTCAAGTTCGTCTCTTCCCTTCCATTCCCCAAGTCCACTGCACACCCCATGGCGAAGAATTGCAACCTCTTGTGTACCAAAACGGTTGTTCTTTAAGGAACTTCGAATCATGCACATTTCCTCGCATCGCGTCCCAACCTGCCTCACACTCGTGTGGGCCTGCCTCATTGGAGTCGCGCTGACCACAGGCTGCAAACCGGAACCGCTCCATGGAGGACCCGGAACCTTGACCTTGACTGCCGACTTCGACTTCGGAGAGGACAGTGTTCTCATCGGACGAACGGCCACAAACGCATTGGAACAGCACCTTCGACTCGAAACCTTCTCTATCTACCTAGGCGGCATCGAATTGCTCAACGATACAGGCGCCGTGAGACTGTCAAATGCTGAGCGCTGGAATGCGGGAGAAGACAATGTTTGGAGCTACACTGTGCAACCAGGTGTATACGATGGCTTCCGAATCCACATCGGCGTGCCTGCTGAATTCAACACGGACACCGACCCCACCATCTGGCCAAACGATCACCCCCTAGGCGTATCGGGAAGTGCCGGCATGTTCTGGAGTTGGAACACCGGTTACATCTTCTCCAAGTTTGACGGGAAAGCCGACACAACGGGGGGAACCAACTTCCTGCACCCCTTTGCCTATCACATTGGAGGAGATGACCACATCATCGAGGTGCGCCATGACTCTCCTTGGGAAGTCGCTGAGTGCTCCCAACATGCCTTCTCTCTTCAGGGAGACATTCTGGACTTTTTGGTGACCTCAACGGACACCATCGACGTGGCCATTGACAACATCACCCACACGGGTGACAATCCCGAACTCGCCGCCCGCTATGTGGCCGCACAACAGGCAGCGGTGACCTTAACCAAAGACTAAGTCGGAAAACAGTCCGATCTTGAAGTCATGGCACGGCAATCCATCCACCGCCCTTTGCTCACTCCATCCGCCATCCGCGGGTGGCTCTTGCTTGCGGTGTTGTGGACCGTTGGCTGCAGACCCGATCAGCCTGGAGGAGCCAACACTCCACCCAGTGCCACTCCATTGGCCATAGAGATTCCGCCATTCTTCCCGCCCATGGACATCCCTCCCGACAACCCGACAACCGTCGAGGGCGTCGAACTCGGTCGGCTCCTTTTTTGGGAAAAAGGACTCAGCGCAGACAGCACCATGAGCTGTGGATCGTGCCACTTACCGGCATTTTCCTTTGCCGATCCCAATGCAGTATCCACGGGAATCACGGGTGCACAGGGCACGCGCAACGCCATGGCCCTGGTCAACATGGGGTGGGCTCAGCGCTTCTTCTGGGATGGGCGCACCGCCACCCTTGAAGAGCAAATCCTTGAGCCAGTCTCCCATCCAGACGAAATGAACCTGCCATGGTCCGAGGCTGTGACAAGGCTCAAAGAAGATGCGGACTATGCAAACCGGTTCTTTGTTGCCTTTGCCGACGAACCCATCACCCCAGAGCGAACAGCCAAAGCCATCGCTCAATTTCTCCGCACCATGGTCTCTGCAGAAAGCAAATTCGACCGCTGGCGCAAAGGGCAGGTAGAATTAACAGACTTGGAATTTCAGGGATACGAGATGTTCAATCGGGAAGGTGGGGACCCCGAAATTGTCACGGGCGGGCAGTTCGGCGGCGACTGCTTCCATTGCCATGGCGAGGCGGGACTTCAGTTCACGGATTATCTCTTCCACAACAACGGACTCGACAGCGCCTTCGCCGCCGACCCAGGGGTTGCTGATATAACGGGCATGCCGCTGGACAGCGGCCGATTCAGAACGCCCACCCTGCGCAACGTCGCCCTGTCGCCTCCCTACATGCACGACGGCCGGTTCAATACCCTCGAAGAGGTCATCGACCACTACAATTCCGGAGGACTCCCCTCGTCGACCATCGACCCCTTCATGAAATACAGTTCCGGCGGTTTGATGCTACAACCCCAGCAAAAGGAAGCACTCATTGCATTCCTGCATACCCTGACCGACACTGCGTTCACCTCAAACCCCGCCTTCGCAGACCCACACTGATCCATGACACTGCGCCGCCTCATGCTCACGTTGGGGCCGGGTATTTTGTTCGCCTCCACAGCCATCGGAACCAGCCATCTCGTTCAAGCCACAAGGGCAGGTGCCGATTTCGGTTTTGCCCTGTTGTGGGCCGTGCTGGCTGCCAACATCGCCAAATACCCATTTTTTGAATTCGGCACACGCTATGCCAATGCCACAGGGACCTCTTTGATCGCGGGGTACCGAACCTTTGGCCGCTGGGCGTCGTGGTCCTATTTGCTGCTGACCGCATTGACATGTGCCTTCGTCATGGGTGGCGTCGGCATCGTAACTGCAGCCTTTCTCGACCACCTTTTCGGCGCTTCAAAGGCCCTCGGGTTCAATGCAACACCCCATGTCGCAGTGGCCACATTCTCCGGATGTGTCGCTGTCCTGATGCTCGGCCGTTACTCCGCCCTGGACAAGGTGATTAAAGCGATCAGCCTTGTGCTGCTCGTCGGCACTGTCGGCGCCACAATTGGCGCCCTCATGCACACCCCCATTTCCGCTGTGCCCCAAACCCCAACTAACTTCAATCCATGGCGTGGGGCCGAATTCACGTTTCTCATCGCCCTGCTCGGCTGGATGCCCTCTGCTGTCGACCTCAGTCCTTGGATCAGCATCTGGACCCTTGAACGGTACAAGCAAACCGGGTTCAAACCGGCCCTGCGAGATGCAGTCCGGGAGTTCAACCTCGGTTATGCTTTCTGCATCCTCTTGGCGCTGTGTTTTCTTCTTTTGGGCGCCCTGTTGCTGCACACAAACGACGTGACACTGCCCAGTGGAACCGCAGCCTTTGCCGCTGGCATCATTGGCCTTTACACAGAAGTACTCGGCTCATGGAGCACGCCTTTTGTAGGTTCTGCTGCCTTTGCCGCCATGCTCGGCACATGCATTGCCTGCCTTGATGGGTTCAGCCGCAGCTTCAGCCACGGCATTGCCGCATTGCGCGACACCGAAGTAAAAACCCGGCACGAACACACCAGCCTGGTCTTGATCTCCCTCGGGGCGTTGATTCTGATTATCGTCTTCCCCCAAGACATTCGAACCCTACTGGATTTCGGGAACATTGTCAGCTTCTGCGTTGCGCCTCCCTCCGCCTTGGCCATGCTCATCTTGGTCACCCGGAAACAGTTCCCCAAAGCGGCGCGACCTAACCGCTGGCTCACTTGGACTGCCATTCTAGGACTGGGATTCCTCCTCGTCCTGACTGTGCTGTACCTGCAGCACGTCATGCGATAATTACATCGCCCACAGATTTGACCACCTCGGGGTTCACAAGTGCCCGCCCACCGCGGATTACGGAGCATCAGCTCCGGTAATTTCATCTCATGTCGGGATGCAACCCCCGCGGCGAATTCGCCGTAAACGTGTGCATGGTCGTGCGCATTCAGATGATTCTCCTCGTATCCGCTCTGTGTGCGGTTTCCAAAGGGAATCTGTCTGCCCAATGCCCCCAGTTCCTTGGAACAGAAGTCGTTGCGGACCTCCCCGCCACAGCCTCCAGTCCGCACTGGTTCGAATGCATCAACAGCGTCACAGCCGACCCCGCCCCATTCAATTTTGAACTCACCGCGCAACCTGCAACCCACAATGGTGTCCAAGTTGACTGGGGAGACGGAAGTGGAATCGAGGCCGTCGGCAACTGGGATGGAACGACACCCCTTCTTCACGAGTACACGCCAGACGAGTGGACCAATTACACGATCACTGTCACCACCATAGCCTGTCCAAGCGGGGCGGCGGGAACATTGGTGTACGAACCAGAAACACCAGGTGCGGGGCTCGTATACGGGGACAACAACGCCGGTTGCACCCCCTTCGACGGCCTGCCTAGGATCGATGTCAACCTCGCCTTTAGCCCCAATTGGAGCTTCTCTCTGAACTGGGGTGACGGATCTGCACTCGACGCCTTCACCATGGGTGATGTCCTAAACGACCCCACGTATGACACCCTCAAATTCG
>CAXHAW010000088.1:0-6705 GCA_964014525.1 uncultured bacterium | reverse complement strand
CCCCGTCGCTCGAATTGTTGAGGTAGGGTGTGACGGTCTCGAGACCGGCCTGCATGTCGATGGACAGCCTTTCCATCCTGTGCCTGAAATCAAGGTCTGACAGCGCGAATTTGATTTCACCACCCGGCCCCTGGCGCGAAGTCAATCCGCCATTTACCCTCATGAGCTTTCTGGGAGATGGGGCCAGTGTTGCCTTGAGTTGAAGTGGCCACGCCCTGTTTCCTGCGGAATCCGGGAGGGCAATCACCTCCAAGTCCACACCTTCTACTATTGGCAAGGACCGAAGGAGCTGCCTCGTTTCAGCGATGTTTTCGGGGTTGAAGCGGTCGCCAGGCCTGACGGTGATTTGTTGGGATATGGGGCGGATATCGCGGCCTTCGGGCACCAGCCAATGGATTCCATTTTCAAGGGTGTCAACAAGGCTCAAGGGGCTGTCTGCCCTCCATTCTACTTGAACGCTTTGAATGGTCCCCTTCCTGTGTGGGGCGAGCAACCCGCCCAAGTTTCGGGCGAGAATGCGGAGGGTGAGATCAGCTGTCCCGCCTGATCTTGACCGGCTCGTGTCTATCTCTAGGTGGAGGTGGTCAACTAGGAATCCATACCATCCCTGTGCTTGAAGTTTGTTGGCGGATGTGGTTCTGGCGCGGTCGAGACCGTCGAGATCAAGCCAATCTCCAGACCAACTGGACCAGTCGCGCTGTATTTGTGTCAACTCTTTGTCTGACAGGCCGCTCCCTTCCCCTTCAACTTGGATGCTTTTGCATCGGACTCGCCTCCCCGGCTTGATGACCATGAGCAAATTGACCCTGTTTCCATCCCGTGTTGTGTCGAAGTGTGCCTGAGGATCGAGGTGACCCATTCTGAGCATTCTCGACTCAAACAGCCGTCTCGATTGTTCAATCGCAGCGAAGTCGAAGGCGGATGCACTTCCCCTTGGAGGGGATTCTCCGTTTTCATGGGCGGCCTTCCACCTCCCTGTAATTCGACTGACTGTGTGTTGCAATGGCAGGCCAAGAATCCGCTGAGGGGGTTGCAAAATCATGGCGCTCGATAAAAGGTCGCGCCAGGCTTCTTCTCCCATTTGGGATGCGCTATCCTCGGGTTGGATAACCTGCCATTCGGCATTCCACACGAGGGGAACGTCTTGAGCGTAAAAAGAAGATGTCGCGAAGCAAAGGCTGCACAATGCCGATGTCATGACGCATCTTGCGCCCCACGTCAAGACCGAGCCCATGCCGACGCGTAACGACATTTCGTTCATTCGAAGCTTGAGGGACAAGAACACGCGCCACATGGAGCGAAAGTTCGTGGTCGAAGGCCACAAATGCGTATCGGAAGCGTTAAACAGCGGTTGGCCCATCCATGGGCTCTTCTGCACAGAGGCATCACATTGCCCTGGTTCATGGAATGCAGAGCCTGTCCAATCCAAGGACATGGACAGGATGAGTGCATTTAAGACGGCACCCGGTGTTCTGGCTGTGGTCGGCATGCCCGACGTTGTTTCCCCTTCTCCAGATGCTTGGTCCCATGATGGTGCCTCTGTCCCTTTTGGACTTGTGGTGGACGGCCTTTCTGATCCAGGCAATCTCGGCACTTTGCTTCGAACAGCGGATTGGTTTGGCTTGAAAGGGATATGGGTGTCGCGCAATACCGTGGATGTATTCAATGCCAAGACAATCCAAGCGTCCATGGGGGCTGTTTTTCGGGTGGTTGCTTGGCCGGTTGACTTGCCTGAACTCGTGTTGGAACTCTCGAAATCGTCCACGGAGATACACGGCCTCGACATGGCAGGTTTAGGACTGTGGTCTCTCGAGGGAAAACCCACCACTGGCCACAAATGGTGTGCCATTGTAGGCAGTGAAAGCCACGGCCTTTCAGAAGCCGTTGGAGAAGTCTGTCCTCAGCGGCTGCACATTCCCGGGGCAGGAGGCAGTGAGTCTCTCAATGCCTCTATGGCTGCCGGGATTGTCCTTTCCGATTGGTCTCGGCGAGTCAATGCCTCTTGAGGCTCGGGGTTAAACCGATTCTCGATACAATTGGAGTGCGCATTCTCTGACCGTTCCTCCATCGGCTTCGGGCAGCAAGCTTTTGACCCACTTGCCGATGTCATCTATTCTGAGTGCAAGTTCCGCGTTTGCAAGTGGTTCGGCATTCCGCAAGGCTGCTTCTGCTGCATCGGCCCAACCCCCTCTGACTGGAAGACCCGAGACTGTGCCGTCCACTTTCTCTGCGGCCACTGACCAGCTTCCCTTGCCGGTTAACCCATCGAATTTCAGTGGAGCTGATTCAGCAATTCTGACCTTTCCTTTCCATCCGCGCAACCCATCCAACATGCTGGCTACGTCGTCTTCTGGTAGCTTTTCGCCCCGGATCCGTTCCGCCACCACTCGGCCATCACACGGGTTGATGTCGTAGCGAATGGCCACAGACCGAATCAATCCGCTCAAT
Organism: uncultured bacterium; assembly: GCA_964014525.1. Lineage (GTDB taxonomy): Bacteria > Bacteroidota > Bacteroidia > Flavobacteriales_D > Sanyastnellaceae > UBA8752. The sequence goes on along the minus strand of CAXHAW010000088.1, from coordinate 4,257 downwards.
GCCGAGGCCCCCTGTTTTTCGCCGCCGTGTGCCAGTCCCAGCATTCGAAGGATGGCAGGGTGGGTTTTGTCTACGCCATTTTTTGTCCGGCCTGGGGCTTGTGCAATCCAGACCTTGCCCCCTTCTGCTACGATTTCGGCAATGTTCGCGCTCAGCTGGATTTGTTGCTGAAGGGCTGCCCTTCCAGTTGCACTTCTGTCGATGAAGAGGGCCTTGTTGAGGTCCATGATGTCCCGGACCCAAGGGATGCCGGCCAAATTGGTGCCAAGCACAATGTGGGTGGTTTCCAAGCCCGCTTCTACCCTAGCCAGGTTGTAAAGGGCAGGGTCACAGACGATGTCGCGGTGGGTGCTGAGGATGACGCCCGGCGGGTCATCTGTTTCAAGCGATGAAGCCAGGCTTTCAGTGGTGTTGGCCACCACCCACCTCATAAAGGGCAGGCTCCAATCCTCTTGGATGCTATTGGGGTGGCGCGGAAGGTCGATGCCGAACTCATTGAGTCGTTCCAGCACCATGTCAACTTCCGGTCTGTCGAGAAACTGTTCGAGTAAGGAGGCTTTCACAACGCCAAAGGAACGGAGTCCATTTCTCTTGGGGTTACTTTGCCGTGCTCGTTTTCTCAAACAAACGTTGGATGACTTTTTCCGAACTCAAGGTGACCCGTCAATATCTCGATGTTCTCGAGTCTATGGGGATCACGGAACCCACGGAAATCCAAAGGAAAGCCATCCCTAGGATCCGGTCAGGGCAAGACGTGATTGGCATAGCCCAGACAGGAACGGGCAAGACCTTGGCTTTTTTGTTGCCTCTGATGGGCTTGTTGTCCCATGCCCAGGGCAAGGGGCCTCGGGCGGTTGTGCTGACGCCTTCTAAAGAATTGGCTTTGCAAATAGCGGAGGTGGCAGGTCGGCTCGCCGCAGGCACAGACCTGAGGGTGGATGTTGTGTTTGGTGGTGTTGGACATCGGGCTCAGAAGGCCCGCTTGGAGGCCGGCACTGACTTGGTTGTGGCCACACCTGGTCGGTTTATGGAGCTGTATTTACGGCAGGCGTTTCACACGGGTTCCATTGGCTACTTGGTCTTAGATGAGGCGGACAGAATGATGGACCTGGGCTTCATGCCACAGCTGCGTAAGCTGTTGGAAATATTGCCGACCAAGCGACAGAACCTGCTTTTTTCTGCGACATACCCCCCCAAGACTGAGGCGATGGCGGAAGAGTTTCTGCTTTGGCCGAGTCGGGTCGAGGCCTCCCCTCAAAGCACCCCGGTGGAAACGGTGACCCAGTCCGGATTCCACGCAAACAATTTCGGCACCAAGCTTAACCTCTTGGTCGAGCTTCTTCGTGGAGCTGAATATGAAGGGCAGGCCCTGCTGTTTGTTCGTGAAAAGGACCAGGCAGAGCGGATTGGCCATCGCATTGCACAGGACATCTCGCCTTCTGTGAGAACCCTGCATGCCAACAAGGGACAGAATTCGCGGATACACGCCATGGATCAATTCAAGGAGGGCGAGCTCAGGTTCCTTGTTGCTACAGATGTTGTGAGCAGGGGCATCGATGTGCCCCAGTTGGACCTCGTCATCAACTTCACTGTCCCAAAGGATCCGCACGATTACATACACAGAATCGGCCGCACAGGAAGGGCCCAGAGAATGGGCCGCGCCATCACCTTTGTGGACCCAAGCGAGAAGGCAGCTTTGCGTCGCATCGAAAAGCTCCTCGGCACTCCCCTCTCCATGTTGCCGCTTCTCGATGGCGTTCCTGTTGAGTCAACCCCACGGTGGGAGGCGCAGGCCATGGCGAGGGCCATTGACCGGGAAAAACGAAAGGCCGACCCGACGTTCAAAGGGGCCTTCCACGAGAAAAAGCGAAAGCCGCAATCCAACCGCAGCCAGGGAAAGAAAAAGAGGCGGTGATTCATATGGGCTGGGCTCCACCGCCGGGGTGGATTCTCAATCCGGCGTCATAGCACCAGATTTCCGTGGCCCCATCTGGGTGAAGGCCAAGGCGGGTATGGACATCGAAATCATACCCCTTGTTCTTTAGCCATTGTAAGCCTCCGATGTCGGAGCACGTTGGGCTTGGCCGGCTCCATGCTTTGAATGCCTTGAGGATGACGTGGTTTCGTTTGAGAATCTTGTCGATTTCACTGCGGCTGTTGTGTGGTTTTTGGGCCTGCCATTGAGGGGCGGTCCTGAGCGTTGTGCTTTTTGGATGGGTGGCAAAACAGTATTCGGAGCAGAAATCGCCAGGATATGGACCTTGCTTCTTTACTTCTAGCGGCTTTTTGCAGGACAGGCAACGTGGGGGCATGTAAATCGATGGGCTTTTGTCACAATCAACACACGGCGTCTGGGAATGCCCAAAACAACAGGGCTGGGCTTCATTGCCGTGGACCTTTCCTTTGTAAGTGATGGAACAGAACATTGAGGTCGGCGTCATAGGTGCTGGAACCATGGGGCAGGGCATTGCCCAAATCGCTGCCACAGCTGGTCACGGGGTGGTTCTCGTGGATCGGGACAATGCAGCCTTGCAGCGGGCGATGTCCAATCTCGATCGGATTTTGAATCGGCTGGTGGAAAAGGGACAACTTGATGCCGATGGGTCACGTCGCATTCTTGAGCGAATCCGCACCGCGACCGATGTTGCGGAGTGCTCCAAGAGCGGTTTGGTTGTCGAGGCTGTTGTTGAGGATGAATCTGTTAAGCGGGCCCTTTTCGCTTCACTTGAGTCCGTTGTGTCTAACTCAGCGGTCTTGGCGAGCAACACGTCGAGCCTGTCCATCACCCGTCTCGCAGCGGGTTTGCGTTTTCCAGACCGTCTCATCGGCCTTCATTTCTTCAATCCCGCACCCCTCCTTCCTCTGGTCGAGGTGGTTCCAGCGCTTCAAACTAGAGCGGGCTTGACAGAAGAAATGGCCACGTTAATGCGAGACTGGGGCAAACAACCGGCAGTGGCCAAGGACACGCCTGGCTTCATAGTAAACCGAGTCGCGAGGCCCTTTTACGGTGAAGCGATTCGGCTCTACGAGGAAGGCGTTGCGGACATTTCAACCATTGATTGGGCCATGACCGAGTTGGGGGGCTTTCGCATGGGGCCGTTTCAATTGATGGATTTAATAGGCAATGACATCAATTATGCTGTGACAGAAAGTGTGTGGAAGGCGTTTCATCACGACCCGAGGTACACCCCGTCCTTTTCACAAAAGCGCAATGTTGACGCCGGATGGTTGGGGCGAAAATCTGGCCGTGGCTGGCATGATCATGCCGACGGCGTGACGCCACCTGAACCCAGGCGAGACAAGGACCTCGGGCAAGATATTCTGTGGCGCATCTTGGTGATGCTCATTAACGAAGCGGCGGACGCCGTGTTTTGGGGTGTGGCCAGCGCCGAAGATGTTGACCGCGCCATGAAGGGCGGTGTTAATTACCCCAAGGGCCTTCTGCAGTGGGCCGAGGAAGTGGGAATCGACCGTTGCGTGGAGAGTCTGGATGGTCTCCGAGATCGATATGGAGAGGAGCGTTACCGTTGCAGTCCATTGCTCCGTCAGTGCGCCAAGGAGCAGCGTGGCTTTTTTCGGTAAGCTGGGTTTAGCAGTTCAAGCCGAACCCCCCCAGCATTGCAAGGATGTCTGCCACGGTCACGAGTCCATCTCCGTTGACGTCTGCGGTGCAGTCCGATAAACAGCCGAATTCGGCGAGGACAACCAAAACATCAGATACAGTGATAATGGCGTCGCCATTGAGGTCAAGCTGGCATGCTGACTCCTCTGCAGACAGCGTGCCGTCACAGTTGTTGTCGATGCCCTGTGCTGTGCCTGGAGCGCCGGGGTATACGTCCGCATTGGTGTCATCACAGTCGCACACTGTGGACTCCCCGTCACCATCTGAATCCACGATGCCGGCGCAGGATTCGAAGCCAGATTGACAATTGGCTTGGACGCAGGCTTCACAGTCTGCCTCATTCCCAAATGCGCATGTTAGGAAGCAACTGTTGGTGACACAGGTGCTTTGGTCCGCAAAACATCCGACGCATCCATCGCTCATTTCTGGAACGGCATCAGAGATGCATCCCGCAAAACAAGTCGTGATGTCACTGGCCAAAAAGCAGGAGAAGCCGCAGCTGAAGACAGCATCGTTTACAGCATCGCCATCGCTGCACAACAAGGCAAAGTCATCGGGGCTGCATTGGGCTGTTGCCGTGGGTTGGAACTCAACGGCAAGAAAATCGACTGCATCATCCAGGACATCCAATTCCA
>CAXHAW010000087.1:0-6734 GCA_964014525.1 uncultured bacterium | reverse complement strand
GCAGTCAGAAGGCGCATGCTGGTTACTATCGATGTGAACTGGAGCGAAGTGAACTGGAGGTGGAGCTCACGGCCAGCGAGCGGGTTGGGTTTCACCGTTGGACCCTGCCCAAGCCTGACACCCTGCAGTTGGTTGTGGATTTGGCCCACCGCGATGATTTGATTAGCTACGGGATGTATCCATTGGATGATTCGACACTCGTGGGTTTGAGGGTCTCAGACAATTGGGCTGAGGAGCAGCATGTTTACTTCGCTATGCGGTTCAGTGAGCCGTTTGAATGGCTGGATCAGATGGCGGAGTTAGAGGTTCAGGAGGGGGATGACGGTGTGTTGATGCAAGAGTTGAGTTATGTGCCCGTATTCTCATTGATTTTCAATAATGTAAAATCTGTAGAGTCTCGGGTTTCCTTGAGTTTTGTGGACATTGATGGGGCGGTATCAAATCTCAATTCAGAGGGGCCGGACGCCCTCGGTTTCGATGCCGCACGCACTGCTGCAGAAGCCAATTGGAATGCCGCTTTGGGACAGATTCAGATTGAGGAAAAGGAGGCGGAGGAACGGACGATATTCTACACGTCGCTGTATCACAGTTTGACTGTTCCAAACCTGGCCACCGATGTGGATGGACGGTATCGCGGCACGGACCTGCAAGTCCACCAGGGTGATGTGGCGTCTCCGCGTTACACGGTCTATTCGCTCTGGGACACATTCCGCGCCACCCATCCCCTGCTCAACGTTCTTGAGCCCGAGCGGACACAACAGTTCGTCCGGAACTTTCTGGACATGCACGATGAAGGGGGATCCCTTCCTATGTGGGAGCTGGCGGCTAATTACACGGGGTGCATGATAGGGTACCATGCCGTTCCCGTGATTGCAGATGCTTGGGCAAAGGGCTTGCGTGGCTTCGATGCCGAGCGGGCGCTTGAGGCCATGGTTGCAGAAGCCACAGCGGATGAGCTGTCTAAACCGGTGTGGGACAGTTTGGGTTTCCTGCCTTTGGAGAAGGAAAGCGAGAGTGTGTCCAAAACCTTAGAGTATGCCTTTGACGATGCTTGTATCGCAAGGATGGCAGCGGACATGGGCAATGTGGAGGTCGCTGAGCGGTTTGGTCGCCGTGCCCAAGGCTGGAAGAACCTGTTCAATCCGGACAATGAATTTCTGCAACCGCGATATGGCGCGGCTTGGCGGGAAGCGTTTGATCCCACCGAGGTCACCTTTGAGTACACGGAAGCCAATGGATGGCAGTACAATTTTTTTGTTCCCCATGATGTCTCTGGGCACATGGCCTTACTGGGAGGTGCCGAAGGGTATGCGGACATGCTGGAGCGGATGTTTGCCGGGTCGAGTCACTTGTCAGGTAGGCACCAAAGTGACATCACTGGGCTGATCGGTCAGTACGCGCATGGAAACGAGCCTTCCCACCACATGGCCTACCTCCCCTCCTATGCTGGCCATCCTGAGCGCACACAAGCCTTAGTGGACAGCATATGTGATGTGCTTTACACGGCCGATCCCGATGGCTTGAGTGGCAATGAGGATTGCGGTCAAATGAGCAGTTGGTATGTCTGGAGTGCGCTTGGACTGTATCCGGTAACACCAGGCTCTGACATCTATGTGCTGGGCACGCCTCGGTTTGAGCGGGCGTCATGGACGTTCCCTGAGGGTGGCACGCTCGATTTGCGTGTCAAGCGAGAGTCCCCGGAGTCGGTGTACATCCACGAACTCCAAATCGACGGGGTTCCCACGACTAAGGGGTGGGTCACGCACGATCAACTGATGGCCGGCGGTGTTTGGCGTTTTGACTTAAAGGACGCCCCTGCTGCTGCTGGCGGGTTTGGAACGAACCCCGAGGACTGGCCAGTGGCCGACTGGACCTTGGGAGACGAGACGTTTGTGGCAGCGCCTTTCATCAATGCACCGAGGAGTTACTCGGGAGAGCGCATTTCCGTGACCTTGGGGAGCATTGAGGAGGAGGCCCGGGTGACATACCGTGTGGCGGAGTCGGTGGAGGGAGCCAGAGGGCCATTCCTGCCCGTTGAGGGGCCTGTTGTCGTGGAAGGAACACAGGTCATACAACTGATGGCTGAGAAAGGGGGGCGAAAAAGTGCGGTTGTCTCGGGCCGAATTGCCAGTGTCAACCCCAACTACCAGGTTGACATTGAATTTCCATACGCCAACCAATATGCTGCAGGAGGTGATCGTGCGCTGATTGATGGCATTCGGGGCGAAGGTGCCGATTTCCGGACAGGCGATTGGCAGGGTTACTATGGAGGGGATGCAACCATCACGGTGGACCTGGGAAGCGTTCACCGGGTGACCGGCATGCGTGTGGGCATCCTTCAGGATGTCAAGTCGTGGATCTGGGCGCCAGCCAGTGTGACCTGCCGCACGGCAATGGACCTGTCGGATTTCGATATTTATGGGAATCAAGCATCCAGAATGGACCCCGAGGACTACACGCCCTTGACGGAGCGCATTGAGTTCAAGGGCGATCGGCTTGCTCGATACCTGCGGTTGGAATTGAGCCAATTCAATGGAGGGGAAATTCCAGATTGGCACCTCGGGCGATGGAACCCGACGTGGGTGTTTGCCGATGAATTCGGATTTGACGTTGAGCTCGTGGAATGAGTGAGTCAGGAGACTTCTTGGCCCGGGGTCTGGCGATGACCACCCCTCACCCACTCGGCGAGCGCATTATCCGTGCATCTGGGAGCTGGCTGGAGACCGAATCAGGCGAGCGTTTGTTTGATATGGTCAGTGGAATTGGCGTGAGCAATTTGGGCCATGGGCACCCTGCGATTGCAGCTGCACTTCGCGACCAGTTGGACCAGCACCTGCATGTCATGGTCTACGGTGAATACGCTCAGGAGGCCCAGGATCGGGCGGCCAACCGTTTGGTGGAGGGGCTTTCCCCATCGGGGTTGGATGCGGTTTATTTCGTGAACAGCGGTGCCGAGGCCATCGAAGGGGCGATGAAATTGGCCAGAAGGGTCACGGGCAGGACCGAAATTCTTGGTGTAGAGGGGGGGTACCATGGGTCCACGTTTGGTGCTCTCAGCTTGTCTACCCCATCCCATCGGAGAAATGCCTTTATGCCTTTGTTGCCCGAGGTTTCCCACATCCCCTTTGGCTCAGAGGCTGCGCTGCAGAACATCACGCAACGCACAGCCGCTGTTTTTGTAGAAACGATTCAAGGAGACGCCGGTGTGCGCTCTCTATCGAATGCGCACCTCGTTGCCTTGCGGAAGCGGTGCTCAGAAGTGGGAGCGCTTCTCGTGTTGGACGAGATTCAGTGTGGCTTGGGAAGAACCGGGTATTTGCACGCTTTCCAGCGCACTGAAGTTGTGCCGGATGTGTTGGTTCTGGGCAAGGCGCTGGGTGGTGGCATGCCCATTGGGGCCTTTGTCACGTCCAAGAAACGGATGGCTTCACTCAGTGAGGCGCCCAAGTTGGGTCACATCACCACCTTTGGGGGCCACCCCATGGCATGTGCTGCGTGTGCTGCTTTCCTTGAGGAGCTGGTGAAATTGGACTGGCTGCAAATCAGATCGACAGGCGAACGGTGGAAAGCCGTGTTGTCTGATCACCCTGCTGTAAAGGAGGTTCGGGGGTATGGACATTTCCTCGGCGTGGATTTGGACGGTCCTGAGCGTGTCTCACGTCTCGTGGCGGCGGCCCGGTCCCGAGGCCTCGTGTTGTTTTGGTTCTTGAGTCGGCCGCAAGGGTTTCGTCTGGCTCCGCCACTCAATGCGTCTTTGGATGACATGAACCAAGCCCTTGCCTCGCTATGTGATGCGTTGGACGAGGTTCAAAAATGAAAATGCCACCCCTGCGTTCAGAGGTGGCTTGGCCTTGGATGTGAACATCACTGAGAACCTGTGTCAAGACTGAAGCAGCTTAACGACCGCAAGTTGTATTAATGGATTCAAGTGCAGTTGAATCGCAGGTTTCCACTTTGTTAAGGTTGTGCGAGGAAATTGTGCATCCGTTCAATGCTTCGCTTTGCCTCGGGAAGAAGGTCTGGAAACAGCTGCCAGCCATGCAGCGCCCTTGGTTCGATGGCTTCGGTTAAATCCAAACCTGCTTCGCGACAACGTTCGGCAAACGTTGCGGCGTCATCCCGGAGCATTTCGATTTCCGAATATTCCAGCAGGACAGGCCCCAATGTGAGGAGTTCCTCACGTGGAGCGAGCAGAGGACTGCAGTCTGCAGCCGTGGGCGTTTTCCCAGAGAGATAGAGGCTGGCATACTCTCTCAGGTCTTCCCTGTCAAACGCGCTGTGCCCGGATGCATTTCGCTGTGCAGAGGGACCATCGACCCTGAGGTCGAGCCACGGGGAAAGGAGAATCAGGCGGTCTCCTGCTTTGCGGCGCAATGCCCAAGAGAGGGCGAGGTTGCCGCCAGCTGAATCGCCGACGATGTCCAAGGGGCCCGGGTGTTGAATTTGCTCGAGGGCATCGAGTGCGGACGGATATGGGTTCTCGGGAGCGAGTGGATAGTCCGCAATCCACACCGGACGGCCTGAGGCCTTGGAAAGCGCCGCCGCGGCAGCCCTGTGGGTCCGCGGGGATCCAAATGCAAACCCTCCTCCGTGAACCCAAACAACGGGATCGGTGTGCGCTGGGATGTGTTTTCGGCTGACGAGTTCACCCTTGAGGCCTGACCACTTGTGTGGTTTGACGACAAGGTCTCGGGGTGGAATGTAGAGTCTGGCAATGGTGTCCGCGGCCAGGCGCCATTGTCCTGGTGTGGCGTCCAACACCTCCCTTCTCAGTGTCCGCACCGCTTGGTGGTAGCCCGATATGAATTGATTCAGCAGGTCACTCATGGAATGGGATTTCGCTTCCGGCTGGGATGTGGTACACGGGGTACCTTCCTGCCGTGCCTTCGTGGTGCGGTGAGCGTTGGTAGATGAAATCGAGCTGTGCTCGGGAGGTCATGGCCCCCGCCTTCTTTGCGGAATCGAGTTCCCACTGAAGGCGATCCGACCCTTGGAGCAGGTGTTCTGCGGTTTCCTCAAAAACATAGGAAGAGAAGTGCTCCTTCTGTTGGAGGACGCTGTCAAAGAAATTCCAGCGGAAGAAGGAGTCAACACCCTGTGGGCTCAGGGTTTCGAGCAGGTAGCGGGCGCCCGGCTGGTCTGTGGGGATGATCAGGTCTCCTGCAAACAGCTGGACGCGTTCAGTTCCAATGGTGGTGGTGGTTGCAGTCCGGAGGTGGTGGCCTTCGTATGGACGTGTCGATGCGGTGTACTCCCCAATGCGGATCACCATGACCTCCAGTGTGGTGTCTGCAGGAACCGTGGTCCACGTCACGCCATTGGCCTCTAGGCGTTGGAGCACGTGTCGCCAGGCTTGGGGGACAATGAAGGCGGCAGGGAGCGATGCTGTTTGCGTCGGTTTGAACGTGTGGAAGTGGGCAATGTGACGCTCCCATGGCGAATTGTGGTCGTATTTCAATCGCTTTGACTCGGTGATGTTGCTCCATTCGTACCGGGCTTCGTACCCCTTAAACAGCACAGAATCCACCGTGGTTGTGTCTAGGGTCCAGTCCACGGGGTGCTCGATTTTTCCGCGATAGGCCATGTCCTGGGCATTGCGGAGTAGATTCAACTGTTCTGCATGGCGCGTGCCTGATTCGAGCAGTGTGTTGAGGAAGTGAAGGGTGGCCTCTACCCTGTCGTCAAAGGGCTTGAGCATGTGGGCCTCTGTCGTGAAGCCGATTGTGTGATGCAGTGCTGCATAGCCTGTCGAAAATCTGGGCGTTTCCAAGAAGTCCTGGATTCCTTCGTCGGGCGTGGAGCCGACGCTGTAGACATAGGGGCACATCTCGATGCCGCGGGTTCCCATTGTCTCGTATAGTTCGGGCAGGAGCGTCTCTTCGAGCCACGCCCCCAAGGGGCCACCCAATTTGTTGTGCTGCGTTGGAATGAGCGTCATCGTGGCCTGGTAATCCGCACCATTGGTGGTGTGGGTGTCCACGAAGAGGTCGGGGTCAAGTGAACTGAACATGGCATTAAATGCCAGTGCGTTGCGGCTGTCGCATTTGATGAAGTCCCGGTTGAGGTCCAGGTTGCGCGCATTTCCGCGGAATCCATATTGCTCAGGGCCATTTTGGTTTGCCCTTGTGCAGCAATTGCGGCGAAGGCCTCCCCCGATATTGTACATCGGCACAATGGCGATGGAAACCCCTTCGGGTAACTCGGGCGCGTTCAGGAGCTGGTCAGCCCATTGAAGGCAGGCGTTGACGCCACAGGGTTCTCCTGGGTGGATGGCGTTGTTGACGAGGATTTTGAGCGGGGCGTCTTGTGGTCCCATGACAAACAGGTGCAAGGGGCGACCCACATCGGCATGCCCGAACGTTTCAAGTCGGGTGCGGTCCGGATGCGCCTGTTGCAGCTGATCGAACGAGGCAATGGCCTCTGCCCAAGTGGGGGTCTCGCCAAGCGGTTCGGATTGCGCGAGTCCGTTCCCTGTGAAACACAGTGCCAAAACGCAGAGCCATGTCTTTATCCGTCTGGAGGTGAGCTCGTGGACGTGGCCCAAGAGTAAATTGGCAAAGTCTGTGATCATCGGGCTCAAAATTGGGAAATTGCATCATGGATTTTATGCCGCCATCAGATGTTCGCGCTGAACCGGGGCAATTCTTGTTGTCGGAGCCCTTTTTGAATGACCCTTGGTTTGGAAGAAAGGTCGTGTTTTTGTGTGATCATGATGAAAAGGGATCCCTCGGTTT
>CAXHAW010000086.1:0-6754 GCA_964014525.1 uncultured bacterium | reverse complement strand
AAAGAGACCATCGGAAAGGACCTCCCCGCGGGGTTCCAAAAATCTGAATTCTTGCTCGAGCACGGATTTGTAGACCGAATTGTCCACCGCAAGGATCTGCAAAGCGAGTTGTCCTCCCTCATCGGCATGCTCACTGATTGATTTTCACCCGGTTCCGGCTTGCGGATAGAATCGGGCATCCCTACTTTTGCACCCCTGAGAATCAGGCAGCATCAAGAACATCCAAGAGATTTCCACATGTACCTCACACCAGAAAAAAAGCAGGAGTTCTTTGCCAAGTATGGAAAGAACCCACAGGACACCGGCAATGCAGAGGCGCAAATCGCCCTGTTCTCCTTCCGCATTGCTCACCTCACTGAGCACCTCAAAACAAACCGGAAGGACGCCAACACTCAACGCTCCCTGATCACTTTGGTCGGCAAGCGTCGCCGTCTTTTAGACTACCTCAAGTCAAAAGACATTGAGCGCTACCGTGCCATCGTCAAGGATCTCGGCTTGCGCCGTTGATACGCATTAAGGAATCACATCGAATTCGTTGCGGCATGGGCACCCGGTCGCACACGAGGACGCTAATCACCTCAGGGAAACGCCTTGGGGATTTTACGGGTGCCCAAATGACAATTCCGTTTCGGAAATGAACGTAGTAACCAAGACCATCGATTTAGGCGATGGTCGGCCGGTAACCATTGAAACCGGCAAACTCGCCAAGCAGGCCAACGGAAGTGTGGTCGTGCGCCAAGGCGACACCATGCTCCTCGCTGCTGCAGTCAGCAACCGTGAAGCATCTGAAGGGGTGGACTTTCTCCCTCTCACAGTTGATTATCGCGAGAAATACGCATCCACTGGGCGTTTTCCCGGCGGATTCTTTAAGCGAGAAGCACGACCCAGCGACACAGAGATTCTCGTGATGCGCCTGGTGGACCGCGCTTTGCGCCCCACTTTCCCTGAAGATTACCACGCTGAAACTCAGGTGATGATTCAACTGATGTCCGCGGACAAGGTGAACATGCCCGATAGCCTGGCCGGTCTTGCTGCATCTGCAGCCCTCGCAGTAAGTGATATCCCATTCGACGGGCCCATCACGGAAGTCAGGGTCGCCAGAATTGACGGCGAATTCGTCATCAACCCAACCTATGAGCAGTTGGAAAAGGCAGACATCGAAATGATGATTGCTGGCTCCATGGACAGCATCGTCATGGTGGAAGGTGAGATGAACGAAGTGTCAGAGGAAGAAATGGTCAGCGCCATTGAAGCCGCTCACGTTGCCATCAAAATTCAATGTCAAGTCCAACTCGACATGGCAGCCGAAGTGCCAAGTTCTTCTCCAAAGCGGGAGTACGAGCACGAAAAGCACGACGACAGCTTGAAGCAACGCATCCATGATGAGTTGTATCAGCAGTACTATGATGCGGCAAAAAACGCCGGGTCAAAGGAAGAGCGGGGCAAGAAGTTCAAGTCCATTAAAGAAGGTTTCCTCGCCACATTGAGCGATGACGATAAGTCCGCAAAGCAGTTCATGCTGCGCGACTACCTCAAGGGCACCCAGAAAAAAGCCATTCGCGACCTCCTCCTCAACGAAGGCATCCGCCTCGATGGCCGCGGGACAACGGACATTCGCCCAATTTGGTGCGAGGTAGACTACCTCCCAGGACCCCACGGTTCAGCCATCTTCACACGTGGAGAGACCCAAAGCCTCACCACGTTGACCTTGGGCACCAAAGACGATGAACAGCTCATCGACAATGCTTTGGTGCGGAAGACCGAGAAGTTCCTGCTTCACTACAACTTCCCACCCTTCTCAACGGGAGAGGCCCGTCCCATTCGGGGAACCAGCCGGCGTGAGATTGGCCACGGAAACCTTGCCCTTCGTGCGTTGAAGCCAATGCTTCCTCCTATTGACGAGTGCCCTTACACCATTCGTCTGGTGAGTGAAATCCTCGAATCCAACGGATCCAGTTCCATGGCCACAGTGTGCGCAGGAACCTTGGCATTGTTAGACGGAGGCATCCCCATGAAGCGCCCGGTCAGCGGAATCGCAATGGGGCTCATCACCGACAAGGAAACAGGCAAGTACGCAGTGCTGAGCGACATCCTTGGAGACGAGGACCATCTGGGCGACATGGACTTCAAGGTGACCGGAACCTCTGAAGGCATCACTGCCTGCCAGATGGACATCAAAATCAAGGGATTGTCCTTTGCGCAACTCACAGAAGCGCTGCTCCAAGCCAAGGAAGGCCGCGCGCACATCCTTGGTGAGATGATGAAAACCATGGACAAGCCTCGCGAAGACTACAAAGACCATGCGCCACGCATTGTGTCCTTTGAAGTTCCTGCGGAAGCCATTGGCCCCATCATCGGCCCTGGAGGTAAGATCATCAATGAGATTCAAGACACCACTGGTGCCAATGTGACCATTGAGGACGCAGACGGCAAAGGATTGGTTGAGGTTTCCGGTGACAACAAGCAGAAGATTGACGCCGCTGTAGCACGCATCCGTGCCATCGCCTTCCCGCCGACTGTCGATGTCGGAGAAGTCTATGAAGGTGTGGTCAAGACTGTCATGCCCTATGGTGCATTCGTTGAAATCATTCCCGGTCAAGACGGACTCCTCCACATCTCAGAACTAGAACACCACAGGGTGAACCAAGTGTCTGATGTAATCAACGAAGGCGACGTCGTCAAGTTCAAGGTTACCGGAAGAGACCCTAGGTCCGGCAAACTCAAGTTGAGCCGTAAGGTTTTGTTGCCAAAGCCTGAGTGAAACGAATCCCCAAAAATTACGTTGTAAGGAAGGCGGTTGACGGCAGCCGCCTTCCTTCTTTCGATACGAATCGCACATGAGACAGCTAAAAATCACGAAGCAGGTCACCAACAGAGAGACCGCATCCCTCGACAAGTACCTTCAGGAGATTGGTCGTGTAGACCTTATCACCGCGGAGGAAGAGGTCGAGTTAGCCCGTCGAATCAAGCAAGGCGACCAAGTGGCGCTTGAAAAAATGACCAAGGCCAACCTGCGATTCGTGGTTTCCGTCTCCAAGCAGTACCAAAATCAGGGACTCTCCCTTCCTGACCTAATCAACGAAGGCAACCTCGGCTTGATCAAAGCGGCACAGCGTTTCGACGAGACCCGCGGTTTCAAATTCATCTCTTATGCCGTCTGGTGGATCCGACAGAGCATACTTCAAGCCTTGGCAGAGCAGAGCAGAATCGTGCGCTTGCCCCTCAATAAGATTGGATCGATCAACAAAATCAACAAGGCTTTTGCGCGCTTGGAACAAGAGTTCGAACGCCCTCCAACACCCGCTGAACTTGCGGAGGTATTGGACATGACCTTGGACGAAGTCAAGCAAAGCCTGAAGAACGCAGGGCGGCACGTGTCCATGGACGCGCCTCTAAAGGATGGTGACGACAGTTCCAGCACGATGTACGACGTGCTGCAAACCAACGACACCCCATCTCCAGACACCGTTCTGATTACAGAATCACTCCGCAAGGAGATTGAGCGCAGTTTGCAAACCCTCACCAGCAGAGAGGCAGACGTGATTCGTTTGTACTTCGGCTTGGGTGGAGAACACCCCTTGACTTTAGAAGAAATTGGTGAGCGGTTTGACCTCACCCGTGAACGCGTTCGACAGATCAAGGAAAAGGCCATCAGGCGCTTGAAGCACACAAGTCGAAGCAGAATTCTCAAATCCTACTTGGGCTGATTCGGAAGGCACATCCATAGGTTCGGCAATGGCCGTGCGAAACGGGCTCCATCACAGGGCCCGTTTCTCGTATGTGGATTTTGATGACCCCCATTGAATAACAAAACGAGGGCCCTGTCGTTTCCACTTCATTCACGGCCTCACCACCGGCCTAAACCTTAGATTCGCAATCTGATGGCCATGACGCACAATGCTCCCTCAAAGGCACAGCCGCGCACAGCCTGCATTTTGTTGTGCGTTGCCATGCTCTCGTTGACCGTGTGGAGTTGCAGTGGAGACAAACTCTATCTCGGAGCAGACGCTCGGGTTGCATTCAGTCAAGACACGCTCCTTTTTGACACGGTTTTCAGCACCATCGGCAGTGCCAGTGAGGCCTTCAGAATCGTAAACGACAGTCCCGGCAGAATCCTATTGGAGGATATTTCCTTAGAAGACGGAGGCGAAAGTCCATTCAGGATCAATGTCGATGGCATCCCTGGACCGTCAGTGGGGGGCTTGGAATTGGACGAAGGAGATTCACTGTATGTCTTCGTGGAGGTCACCATTGACCCTGAAAACGACTACGACTTGCCCTTCATCGTCAAGGACCGGATCCGGGTCACAGTGAATGGATACAGCCAACATGTTGACCTTATCGCTTGGGGCCAAGACGCGTTCTTTCACGGTGCGCCGGGTGGAATTAGCACACTCGATTGCAACGCACTCTGGACTGCCCAAAAGCCGCACGTGATTTATGGCGTAGTAGGTGTCGCACCAGATTGCAGCTTGACCATCGAAGCAGGTACCAACGTTCATGTCCACGACGGGGGAGGCGTCTATGTGAGTGGCGGTGTGCTCAGTGTCAACGGTGAATTGGGAAACCCAGTGGTGTTTGAAGGAGACCGTCTCGAGCCAGAATACAGCGACGTCCCAGGCCAATGGGGCATTCAAGTGGACACCTTGATTCAAACGGAAATCGGCGTCGCACAGGCGAGCATTCTCGGTGGAGGCATCTGGATATATGGGTCCCCAGGAAGTATACTTCGACACACCATTCTTCGAAATGGCACCATCGGTCTCCAAGTCGACACCACCAGCACGGAAGGGGCAGCCGTGACACTCGAAAACTGTGTCATCCACAACATGACCGCCATCGGGATCCTCGCACAAGGGGCTCACATTGATGGAACAAACAACCTCGTTTACGACTGCGGACAAGCTTGCGCTGCATTTACCCTCGGTGGGCGGTACAGGTTTACCCACAGCACATTTGCCAACACGTGGTCCGATGGCACCCGAAGCACCCCTTCAGTGCTCATCAATGACCACTACGAAGATGTAAATGGCAACCTTCAGATTCGCCCACTGGAAGACTCTCGATTCCTGAACTGCATCATGTGGGGAAACAATGCGAATCTCCAAGATTTCGATGAGCTCGTCGTCGACCTTGAAGCCGATGTCAATGACCTTCTTCTTCGCGGATGCGCTGTGGATCTCAATGCCACAGGTGAAGCGGACTGGATCGAAGAAAGCAACCTCGATGCCACCCCGCCATTTGCAGACGTCTTCGCACGTGACTTCCACCTTGTCAGCGGCAACAGCGAATGGAATGGCGTGGGCGTTGCCGCTGGTTTGCCGTTCCTCGCAACAGACCTGGACGGGCTCCCACGGGTTGTCGGGTCTGCTCCAGACGTCGGCTGCTACGAACGTCAGTGAATCCAAAGCAGCCTTTGCTGCGTATGACACTGTCGAATGAGCCGCAACATTCTCGACGCCCTGATGCAATTGTTTGCCCTCATCACCCTGAGGGAGGAGGGACTGGACCGAGGCAGAGAGGTCGTCGCCAATTTTCTCAGAAGCCGCCTCAATCGCGAATTGGTGACCGAGTGGCTCAATACGTTCGAAGCCTACTTGGTCAGCTATGGGGGTGCAGTCGAGTCCAGAGAAATAGCCGGTCTCAAGCGAACAGCACTTCGCTCAACCAAAGTGCTTCGGGCCTGCTCAGACATCAATCGGGACCTTCAAGCCAGTGAAAAAGCACTTGTCTTTCTTCGCGTTCTAGAATTCGAGCTTGCCATCCGCGGAGAGCGCGTCGAACGGGACCCGCTCAGCCGTGAACTCATCGACTTGGTGGCCGATGGCTTCGGCATACAAGAAGGCGAAAAGAAGTGCTATGAGACCATCGTCTTCGAATCGGACCAATGGCCCACCATGACCCAGCGCTACCATGAGGCCTTTCTCATTGGTGACCAGCCGCAGCTCGGCGGTGTCATCAAGGAGGGATGGAGCACCGCTTTGGCCTGTTTTCGCCATCCTGAATCACAAGTTGTGTTTCTGCGCCCAATGGGTGCCGGTGCAGTGCAGCTCAACGGCGAGCTCCTGGACCAGAACCGGACCCAGCCATTTACACCTGGATCGACACTCCGACATCCGGGCACAGCCCCACTGCATTTCGTGGACATCCAGCGCTCCTTTATGGAAGAGGAGAACATCCCGGAGCTCACCCTCTCCATCGACGAAGTCAGCCACTGGTTTCAATATCCGGACAAACAAGCACTGCACCCGCTGAGTGCCACGGCGCAGTCCGGCATGCTCGTCGGGGTCATGGGGGCAAGTGGCTCCGGAAAATCCACCCTGCTCCACCTTCTTGCTGGCACAGCTGACCCCACCTTTGGCAGCATTGAATTGGATGGGATTCCGGTCACGAACAACCGAGCCAATGCCCACATCGGACTTGTTCCACAAGAGGACCACCTGCTTCCCGAACTGACGGTAAAGGAGAACCTCTGGTATGCAGCAAGGTTGGCACATGGAAAGGAAGCAGAGTCGGTTACGGAAAATCGGGTGTCGCAATGCCTGCATCGCTTGGGGCTCCGAGAGGCTCAGAACTTGCCTGTCGGAGACGCATTGAATAAAACCATCAGCGGCGGACAGCGAAAGCGCTTGAACATCGCCCTAGAGCTCATCCGTGAGCCGAAGGTGCTTCTGGTGGACGAGCCCACGAGCGGCCTCAGCAGCAAGGACCTGTCTCTTATACACATCTGACGCTGCCGACGATCCTACCTGTG
>CAXHAW010000085.1:0-6762 GCA_964014525.1 uncultured bacterium | reverse complement strand
GCGTCGGTGAGAAAATCGTCAAATGGTTCGCCGTCATGCGGCCCGTTGATCTCGACAATTTTTAACGCATTCGGCCCCTCGGAATAGCAGTTCCGAGGGGCAATTCCACAATTTTTGTATATTAATCACACAGAGAGCCCTCAGGGACTCTCTTTTTTGTGGCACCTGCCCCATCACCCCAACAGGTGAAAGCGCACACGGCGCCCCACTCGGAAAACCATTCAAATCCACCTGTCATGGCGGACGTATCATATTACACCCCCGAAGGGTACCAGAAGCTGAAAGACGAGCTGCACCACATGAAGACCGTGGAGCGCCCCTCCATTTCACAGCAGATTGCAGAAGCACGAGACAAAGGCGACCTGAGCGAGAACGCCGAATACGACGCGGCGAAAGAAGCCCAGGGCATGCTCGAAGCCAAAATCTCCAAAGCAGAGGCCGTCCTTGCCAACGCGCGCATCATAGACGAGTCTCAAATCGACACCTCCAAGGCCTTCATCCTCAGCCGGGTCACCGTGAAACACATGGAGAACGGCCGGGAGATGACCTACACCTTGGTGGCAGAGAACGAGGCCAACCTTGCAGAGAAAAAAATCTCGGTGGAGTCCCCCATCGGAAAAGGGCTGTTAGGCAAAGCACTCGGTGAGGTTGCCGATATCGAAACCCCACGCGGGATCATTAAGTTCGAGGTCATCAAGATCGAACGCGGCTGAGCCCTGCCGGATACACCAGGAGGTCAACACCGCCAGTCACAACCTGAGAGCCCCATGCCCAGCATCTTCTCCCGCATCGTGGCTGGCGAAATCCCTTGCCACAAGGTTGCCGAAAACAACCGGTTTCTGGCCTTCCTCGACATTCAGCCCCTTGCCAAAGGGCACACCCTTGTCATCCCCAAAATGGAGGTGGATCGCTACTTCGACCTGCCAGATGACATCCTGCGGGACATCAACGTCTTCGCCCGCGATGTCGCCCTCCAAATCGAACGCGCCATCCCTTGCGAACGGGTCGGGGTCGCTGTCATCGGCCTCGAGGTCCCGCACGCGCACGTGCACCTCATCCCCTTGAACACCGTGGCCGACATCAACTTCGAGCGCCCCAAGCTCCAAGTCACCCAAGACGACCTGGCCACCACGGCAGCCCAGATCCGTCAAGCCTAATGTGACCTCTGTCGACGCAGCAATGCGTCGTCAATCAGCAGGCTGATCAATTCAGTCGGCTGCATGCCCACTTCTCGGGCTTGTTGAGGGATGATGCTCATCTCTGAAAAGCCGGGGACCGTGTTGACCTCCACGATATGGGGCTCTCCATGGTGGTTGATGAAATCCACACGGGCCATGCCCCTGCAGTTGAGGTCTTGGTAGACCTGGATGGACAAGGCTTGGATTCTCGACGTGACAGCGGAGTCCAAATTTGCAGGTGTGACCTCCCTGCTCTTGCCCTCGTATTTGGCTGCGTAATCAAAGAAGTCGTTGTCTGTGATGATCTCCGTGACAGGCAAAGCGCGAGGCGCGCCTCCCGGTGAAGAGGGGATCACCCCACAAGTGAATTCGCGACCGTCGAGGAAGCCCTCGACCATGACCGCTTCGCTCGCAGCAAAGCCCGCTTCAAAGGCCACCTTGAAATTGTCGGTGGAATCCACACGGGTCACACCGATGCTGGAGCCGCTCTCACAAGCCTTGACGAAACAGGGCAAACCTATCTCCTCGACAATGCGATGCTGCTCCACATCCAAACGGTCCAATACATCGCGGTGGTAGATCAACGACGCGGCCACTGGAAAACCCAAACTCGACAGCACGGCAGTGGTCCAAGCCTTGTGGTGACCGACCGCCAGCGTCCGCGGCGGAGATGCCGTATAGCGCATGCCCACGAGGTCGAAATAGGCGCTCAACAGACCGTCCTCTCCCGGCGTCCCGTGCACCATCTCAAAGACAGCATCGAAGTTGTGGCGTTCGCCTGCATCGTCCACAAAAGAGAAGTCCCCCTTGTCTATCGGGAACCGGCGACCCGCTTCGGGCTCGGCATACCATCCGTCTTCGCCGATGTGGACCAAGGTGGGCACGAACCGACTTCTGTCCATGTGCTTGACCACCATCGCCGCACTCTTCAGGCTGATTTCCGCTTCTCCAGAAAATCCGCCACACGTGACAGCAATGGATTTCACCTCTTGGCTCATGCGCACAAGGTAGAAGTCGGAATCACTGCTCGTCCATCAACGCGGTCCAGATGCTCTGAACACCCTGTTCATTGCGCGTCCAAATGGGGCGAACGCAACCGCCGTAGGCACTGATGTTGTTGTAGTCGCCGAAGAACCCTTCAGGCGAGGGTACAAACGGCGATTCGCTTACGCGGCGGTTGGCGAAAAAGCCCCCACCATTGGTTGAAGTCGCAACGTAAACATCTGTGGCGGTGCGCTCACTCATGCGGCGGTCGTAGAAGATGACATGGACGAAGCCTGTGATGGGGTCCACAGCCATCCACGTGAAGAATTGATGCTTTCCCGGAGGGTCGTTGTTGACCCGAACCGGATCTGACCACGACTTCCCTCGATCATCAGAATAGATGAGCCAGACATCCGTGTCGTGGGGGCCGTTGCGCTGATCTGCCCAGTTGACGTAGAGCCGGCCCTTGTTGACTCCGCCATGCGCGATGCCCGTCACCGGCATCCCGTTGGCCCGACCGATGCCCGGAATCATGTGGTCCCAACCCCCGATGATGTCGGCGATATACTGCTCATGTGGCCGAAAACTGACACCGCCGTCCTCACTGACGTTCCACCGGATGTGCTCGCCATGGGCCCACGCCACGCCGAGCGTCATCTCATCGATCCAAACCGGCACAGCCCCCTCCACCGTGCTGTCGCCGTCGAGGCAGTTGCCCTGCATGGCGCTCACACGAACGGGATCCGACCAAGCCTTGGCCTTGCGGTCTGATGTGCTGCAAAGGATTCTCGTGCTGTCCGTCTCCAGTTCGCTGCCATAATGGTCGAACTCCGTCCAGCAGATGGCCAATTTGTCGCCACTCGGGCTCACGGCCAGCCACTCCTTGTCTTGGTCCTTGGCGCCATTCAGGCCCACGCCAGACCCCTTGTTCCATTTCTTTCCACCCTTACCGGCCTTGCTGTGCTGCACAACGATGCGATCGAGCAATGCCTCCGTTTTCCAACCCTTGCCGTCTGGGTTGCTGAGGTGCGCGTAGTAGAAATCACCCTGCGGCCCAGCCACCACGCACGGATCGCCAAACACGCCGTCCTTGGCCTTGAGCCGGTCTCGGGACCAGCTCTTGCCTGCATCCTCACTCACATAGACGTAATCCAAGACCGCTCCAGCCACAAGCCGGTTAGGATTGGTGGGATCAATCGCGATGGACGGCTCACAGGGGGCGTACCCCAGAGGCTCCTGCCCCGCCACATGGATCTGCACGTTGGCCGGCAGATTGCGCTGGGCTGTCACCACGCAAGGCAAAAGAATCAGGGTCAACAGAAAAAGGCGCATGGTTCAGTTCTTCTTGCGGGCGTAGATGTGCAACGCGTGATGCAGGATTTCGATGCCGAAATGCTCTTCGAGGGTAGCCTTGATTTGCTGAATGCGGGGATCACAGAATTCGAGCACCTCACCATTGTCGAGGATGATATGGTCGTGCTGTCTAGAAGGATATCCCGGCTCGTATTGGCTCTGCGCTCCGAACCGGTGCTTGCGGACCAAGCCCGCTTCTAGAAACAATTCAATGGTGTTGTACAGCGTCGCACGGCTCACCTTGGCACCATGGCCCTTCATCCGCTCCATCAAAGTGTCTATATCGAAGTGCCCTCCTGCGAGGTAAATCTCTTCGAGTACCGCAAACCGCTCAGGTGTTCTGCGGTGCCCTCCTTCTGCAAGAAACCCTTCTAGGCGCTCCCGCACCTCCTCCAACAATGCCGGGGTGACAGAATCAGCCATGCTGTGCTTTGTACCACGCCGCGTATTCCGGCGCGAAGTAGGTCAAAATGATGTCCGCACCCGCCCTTCGAATGGCGCCCAGCACCTCCAGCATGCCAGCCTCCGCATCGAGGAACCCCGCTGCGGCCCCTGCCTTCACGAGCGCATATTCGCCGCTGACATTGTATGCTGCCACGGGAAGCGCGGTGTGCTCCTTAACTGCGCGGATGACATCGAGGTAAGCCAAGGCCGGCTTCACCATGACGACATCCGCCCCTTCCATCTCGTCCAATTCGAGTTCGCGAAGCGCCTCGGTCACATTGGCCGGGTCCATCTGATAGGTCTTCTTGTCCCCCGACTTGGGCGCACTGTCCAATGCATCACGAAACGGACCATAGAATGCGCTGGCGTACTTCGCTGTGTATGCGAGGATGCCAGTCTCATGGTATCCCACAGCATCCAGCGCCTCACGGATGACACCGACGCGACCGTCCATCATGTCACTCGGGCCGATCCAATCGAACCCAGCTTGGGCCTGCGCCACAGACATCCGAGCGAGGATGGGCAGGGTGGCTTCATTGTCGATCCGCCCATCTTCTGTCACCACCCCATCGTGGCCATCCGAACTGTAGGGGTCCATGGCCACATCGCTCATCAAGCTGCACTCTGGAAAGCGCGCCTTGACATTGCGGGCAATGCGCAAGTAGAAATTGTCCTCGGCCCAGCTGTGGCTGGCTGTCTTGTCCTTCAACGACTCCTCCACAGCAGGAAAGAGGCAGAAGTTGCGGATGCCCAAGTTCCATGACCGCTCAATTTCGGCGAGCAACTTGTCCTCACTGAGTCTGGCCATGCCGGGCAACGTGGCGATGGGCGCTTCAATGCCCTGGCCGTCCACACAAAACAGCGGATAAATCAGCTGATCAGGGTGAAGCCGTGACTCCCTCACCAACCCCCGGATCGCCGCACTGCGGCGGTTCCGACGGGGACGCGATAGCTGAAATGGCAATGCGTCCCCCATTATTCCGTCGCACGCTCGAATTCAGCCTTCAAGCCATTCAATGCGTCGAGCAAGGCCTGCTGAATTTCAAGAATCTGCTCATCAGACAGCCCGTCAGGTGCCTGCGCCCCGTGGTCGTGACTGTGGTCATGGCCCTCATGGTCGGCGTGATCGTGGTCATGGTCTTGCGTGCACGCCTGTCCAGGGATTTCCACCACCGTCTCGGACCACTCGTGGAACCTCATGTGAATGCGGTCGAGTTTGCCCTGCGTCTTCACCAAGTCGGCGGCAAGCAGGGTATCTCCCACCATCATGGCAGAATCAATTTGTCCCTCCAGCGGTGCCATGGCTTCTGAAATCGCATCGTGCAATTCGCCGCTGCTCTGGGTCAACTGCGCATGGATGACTTTGGCCTCCTTGATGGATTCACTTTCATGTGGACCTCCGCATGCCATCAATAGAATGGCCACTGCGGACAAGACAATACAACTGTGCTTCATGGTATAAAATTAACCCGGATTGCCGTGCCCTCCGTCCCCTTGACCCTTCTTGGGTCTAACGGGAACCGGATCGCAACCAGAAGTGCCCCAAGGATGACATTTCGCAATACGCCTTAAGCCCATCCAACCGCCGCGCAACGGGCCCCACCCCTTCACGGCTTCAATCATGTAGGCGGAACAGGTCGGCTGGTGACGACAGTTGCTCCCCAACCACGGGGAAATCAAAAATTGGTAGCCCCGAACGAGGAAAATGAGAATCCCAGATAATGCCCTGCCTATCATGCGCCTTCCGCAACCGGCAGGCGGTCGTAACGCTGCACGGTAAAAGGAGCCTCATTGCGATCGTCCTGAACATGACGAAACAGAGGCTGCGCCTTCCAGTCCGATAGCTCAAAGTCCGGAAACCACGTGTCACCCTCGTATTCGCGCTCCACATGGGTGAGGTACATCGTATCGACCACCCCCATCTCCAAAGCCACCCGATAAATCTGCGCGCCTCCAATGATGAAGACCTTCTCTTCTCCTGCCTCTCGAGCTTTATCCAAAGCAGCCTCCAATGAATTCAGACAGATTGCCCCTTCAGATGAAAATCCAACATTCCTCGACAGAACAATGTTGGTTCGGCCTGGCAACGGGCGGAACCGTTCCGGGATGCTCTCCCAATTCTTCCGGCCCATGATCACATGATGGCCCTTCGTTGTGGTCTTGAAGAAGGCCATGTCATCTCGCAACGTCCAAATCAGGTCGTTGTCCTTTCCAATGATACCATTGGAAGCCACTGCAGCGATGAGGGAAACGCGCATTACGCTTGGCAAAAACTTCAGTTAGACGCTAACCGCAGCCTTGATGTGCGGGTGAGGGTCATAGTTGACCAACTCAAAATCCTCGTATCGAAACGAAAACAGGTCTTTCACGTCTGGATTAACGAGCATGGTTGGCAGCGCACGAGGCTCGCGCGACAGTTGCTCCTTCGCCTGATCCACGTGGTTCAAATAAAGATGGACATCGCCAAAGGTGTGCACGAAATCGCCCGGCTCTAAGTCACAGACTTGCGCCACCATCATGGTCAGCAGTGCATAAGAACTGATGTTAAACGGCACGCCGAGAAAGGTGTCCGCCGAACGCTGATACAACTGGCAATTCAATCGGCCGTCCTGCACATGGAATTGAAACAAGCAATGACAAGGCGGCAAGGCCATCTCCTCGATAAAAGAAGGATTCCAGGCGCTGACCACATGGCGCCGGCTATGTGGGCTGGTCTTGAGCCGCTCAACGAGGTCGACAATCTGGTCAGTATGACCACCAGTGGGGTTGGGCCATGACCGCCATTGGTAACCGTATACAGGGC
>CAXHAW010000084.1:0-6776 GCA_964014525.1 uncultured bacterium | reverse complement strand
AGAAACAGCCCTGACAATCAGGCCGAGCAGGTGATTACCATAAACGTGACTTCACTTCCCGCTGAAGGCGCGAATTACCGCGTTCTCAAAACCGTGGCCAATGGAAATTGGGACACGGGCAGTGCGTTTGCCCTTGCGCTCGGTTTCAATACGGTGACCGTTCCGGCCGTGGCATTTGATCGGTCTGTTACACTTCACTTCACAAGTGGCGACGTGATGTTCGATTACTTGGCTGTAAATGGCGGGTCGCAGGTCTGTGCAGGTCCTGCCGAAGGTGGTGTTGCGGTAAGTTCATGCGCTTTGTTTGATGATGGGCCGAATGACACATGGCCCCATGCTTTGACAGTCAACACGCCAGAAAGTGGGAACAGCAGTGCTGAGCAGGTTGTTGAATTGAATGTTACGCAGCTCCCAGATGGAGGCGCAGACTACCGAATTGTGAAGACCGTGGCCAATGGAAATTGGTTCAATGGCAATGCCATGGCGTTGGTATACGGGATGAACACCATCACGGTATCGGCCGTTGCGTTTGACCGGTCTGTTAAGCTTCAGCTTTCCAGTGGAGAGGTTGAGTTTGATGCGCTTTCGATCAATGGAGCGGACTTGACCTGTGATCAGCCGTGTACAGATGCAGATGACGATGGAATTTGTGATGATGAGGACGACTGTGTTGGTGCACTTGACGCTTGCGGTGTTTGCAATGGGCCTGGTGCCGTATACGACTGTGGATGCTCTGACTTCCCGGAAGGAACCTGTGATTGTGACGGCAGTGTTGCAGACGCGCTCGGTGTATGCGGCGGAGACTGTTCGGCTGACATCAATGACAATGGAATTTGTGATGCGGATGAGTCCGGGGCGTCTATCTACTGTGGCGAAGGCACCGTATGGAACCCCATTACGCTGAAGTGTGAGGGTTCAGGCGGGAGTTGCCCCACAGACCTCGATGATGATGGCTCAACCGCTGTCGGCGATTTGCTCATCATTCTTGGGTCATTTGGTCAGGCTTGCGAGTGAACTCCTTATCGAATAGAACTGCGTTTTTGAGAGAAAAGCCACGGCACCCGTGGCTTTTCTTTTTGTTGATGTGGTTCTGGGCTTTGGATGCCCCTGCCACAACGTATCACGTCAGCAGTTCTCAGGGAGACGATGCGAACCCGGGAACCTTGACTGATCCATTGGCTTCATTGGAGGCACTGAATGACTTGGAGTTGGTGCCAGGGGACTCCATACTGTTCAAGTCGAACGATCAATGGGCGGGCATGTTTTGGCCGAAGGGTTCGGGACTGTCTACGTTGCCCATTGTCATCGATCGGTATGGTGAAGGTGCCCGTCCTCGGATTGATGGGGATGGCTACCAAGCGGCCATTTTGGTCTACAATGACGATCACATGGTGATTCGGAATTTAGAGTTGGTCAATGAAGCGTCTCATTTGAATGAGAATGGGACAACCAAGAAACTCGATGGGTTCGGTGGTGTAGAGAATGGCTGGGGCTCAGGAAAGGATGTGCGGTTCGGCATCAAGGTGGTCGCCGACGCCATTTCGCTTGATCATTTCAGGATGGACAGCCTTTGGATTCATGATGTTTTTCCGACGCCTACCAACGAGAACAACATTCACAAGGGTTACGGAATCAAATTCGAAACACAATCCAACAGCGGGAATGCAGCGAACGTTGAATCCTGCAGTCTTTTCAATTCGGTGCCCAACCCGGCTTGGCCCCGTGCTTTGACCGTGACCACACCCGATTCTCCAGACAGTGGAGGCGAGCAGATCATCTTGATGAATGTGATCTCTCTGCCGCTAGAGGGGGCAGAATACAGGGTTGTGAAGACAACAGCCAATGGAAATTGGTACAATGGTCCGGCACAGGCCCTTTCGCTTGGACAGAATGTGATCACGGTGTCTGAGGTGGATTTCGAACGGACGGTTCGGCTTCAGGTGTCCAGTGTGGAGATTGGGTTTGATGGCTTGTCAGTGAATGGCACTCCGCTGGCATGCGATGGCACGGAATTGGAGGGGGCTGTGCGCTTGATCTCCGACGTGCTCATTGAGCGTTGTGAATTTGAAAGAACCGGACACTATGCCATCTGGATTAAATCATTGGGCCTGGCCGGAAACGATGCATACAAAAACCAGAATGTGACACTGAGGGGGTGTCAATTCCTTCACACGGGGGGGTCTGGTTTCGTTCCCAACAAATGCGAGGATGTCCTTGTCGAAGGATGTACGTTCAATCACACGGGCTCCAGTCAGGATGAGCGCATGTGGAAGCGAGGGAGTGGCCTTTGGCCCTTTGACTGTAGAGATGTTGTCATTCAGGAGAACCGCTTCATGAATGCCCATGGCCCCATGGATTCATATGGAGCCCACATCGATTATGGCTGCGAGAATGTGGTGATCCAGTACAATTTCAGTTATCACAACGAGGGGGGATTCGCAGAGATTCTTGGGGACAACATCCGATGTGGCTATCGGTACAATATCAGCGTCAATGATGGGTACCGGGAAGATCCCGATGGTCAGCCTTGGGACAAAAAAGGCAAGATTTTCTGGGTGGGCAATTACTGTGGCAGCACGACAGTTCGCTGCCCGAGTACGGAGACGTTCATCTACAACAACACGGTGTTTGTGAACGACACACTCAACCCGGAGATCTATTTCTGGCCCAACGTGGGTGATGTGCACTGTTGGAACAACCTCATCGTGGCCTCTGCGGCGGGGGCGACCATTCCCACTTGGATAAGGAATGAGGAGAATGTCTTGGACATCAGCCACAATCTGTTTTCAGATTCCGCTCGTTTTGATTTGGATGATGACCTGTTGGTGGAGGCTCTTTTTTCAGATCCGGAATTGCTTGATTCTGGAACGGAGGGGCAGCAAGACCCCAGTGTTTATGCGGTGCAAAATCAAAGCATTGTGGTGGGGGCTGGCCGTTGGATTGGCGGCAGTGATGACCCGGCTGATTATTTGCACCACAACGGGGGCCGGGACTTCTTCGGGTATCCCGTTTCCCATGTT
This sequence comes from uncultured bacterium, assembly GCA_964014525.1. Taxonomy (GTDB): domain Bacteria; phylum Bacteroidota; class Bacteroidia; order Flavobacteriales_D; family Sanyastnellaceae; genus UBA8752. Next base: position 3,756 of record CAXHAW010000084.1, on the reverse strand, counting down.
GATGCTCCCAACATCGGGGCATACAATGGGCCCTTGGCATATTGTGGTGAGGGTGTCCAGTGGGACCCGTGGTTGGGGCAGTGTTTTGCTTTGGCCGACGGCGGCTGTGCCGGGGACATCAATGGTGACAACTTGGTGTCTGCATCGGACCTTCTTTTGTTTTTGGGGGGGTACGGCAGCACCTGCCAGTGATGTTTCCTCCCCCTTGATTTGACTTTGGGTGACCCGGGCTGTTTCGCCGCGGGTGGGCGCGGTATATTTCCCCTGATGAACCACCTGTCACCCTTTCGTTTTTCTTTCTTTTTTGTCGCGGTTTTTTGTCTTGGTCTTCAGGGAGCAGAAGGCCAGGATTTGTTTGAAGACCATCCTGTTCGGCACATTGGGCCGGGCACGATGAGTGGCCGTGTGACCGCGTTGACTGTGGACCCAACGGATCGCGATGTTATTTATGCAGGAACGGCGAGTGGCGGGCTGTGGCGCAGCACCTCCAGCGGGACCACTTGGGAACCGTTGTTTGACGATCAGGACATTCTCAGCATTGGTTCTGTGGCGGTTGCGCCTTCTAACCCCGATGTTATTTGGGCGGGAACCGGTGAGGGAAACCCGAGAAACAGCCACACTTCAGGACGGGGGATTTACCGTTCCTTGGACGGAGGAGCAACATGGGGCATGATGGGGCTAGAGAACACCCGAACCATCCACCGCATTCGAATTCATCCAACGGATCCAAAAACAGTTTACGTGGCTGCGATGGGGTCTGCTTGGGGCCCGAATCCGGAGCGCGGGGTGTTCCGAACCCGCGATGGTGGATCCACTTGGGATCATGTGCTGACGGTGGATGACACTACGGGCTGCGCGGAGATGATCATGGACCCAAGCAACCCTGATAAGTTGTTTGCCGCCATGTGGTCCTTTCATCGGGAGCCTTGGTTTTTTACCTCCGGTGGTGAGGGCAGTGGTTTGTATGTGACGCACAACGGAGGTGACGATTGGACCGAGCTGGGTGAGGATGAGGGCTTACCAGGAGGTGAGTTGGGACGGATGGGCCTCGCGATGAGCCCTGCCAATCCAGACATTGTCTATGCGCTGATCGAATCCAAGAAGACCGGCCTGTACAAATCGACCGATGGAGGCAAGAACTGGGACTTGGTTTCCACAGAGAACATAGGCAACCGGCCCTTCTATTATGCGGATATCCACGTCGACCCTCAAGATCCTGACCGCCTGTTTAACCTCTACAGCATGGTCAGTGAGAGTACGGATGGTGGTCGCACGTTTGACGTCATTTTGCCATACAGTGGTGCTCACCCTGATCACCACGCATGGTATCAGGACCCAGATGACTCTGATTTTATCCTCAACGGCAACGACGGCGGCATCAACATCAGCAGGGACGGAGGCGAGACATGGAGTTTCGTTCGGAATCTTCCGGTTGGTCAGTTTTATCACATCAATGTAGACGACGACATCCCCTACAACGTCTATGGGGGCCTTCAGGACAATGGATCGTGGAAGGCCCCTGCTTACGTGTGGCATGGGGATGGCATTCGGAATGAGGATTGGCAGGAAATCAGCTTTGGTGACGGTTTTGATGTGGTGCCCATGCCGGGCGATCCGGACATGGCCTACGCGATGTCCCAAGGCGGCAACGTGTATCGCCTGCACATTCCAACCGGTTCTATGAGCTACATCCAGCCAAACCACCCTGATACCGTTGAGCTCCGGTACAACTGGAATGCGGCCATTGCTGTGGACCCGCACAACCCCAATGGGGTTTACTTCGGAAGTCAGTTTGTCCATTACAGCGAGGATCGAGGTCAGTCTTGGACGTTGCTATCACCGGATTTGACAACCAACAATTCCGAAAAGCAGAAGCAGACAGAAAGCGGAGGGTTGACCACGGATGCGACCAATGCAGAAAATCACACAACCTTGTTGTGCGTCGCCCCGCATCCCGAACGGCCAAAGGAAGTTTGGGCGTCTTCGGATGATGGAGAGTTGCATCGAACTGTTGACGGAGGCCTTACATGGGAGCGTCTTTCAGAGCGGCTAAAGGGCCTACCGGAAGGGAGTTGGATTCCCCAGGTTCGGGTGTCTTCTCACAATCCTGATGAGGTTTACGTGGTGGCCAACAACTATCGCCGCAACGATTGGACACCCTATTTGTATCGGACCAGAGATGGAGGCGCCAAATGGGAACGGATCATCGATGAGGAGGATGTCTTGGGCCACGTTCAATGCGTGTTGCAGGATACCGAGGTGGCAGATTTGATATGGTGTGGAACTGAGCAGGGTTTGTGGTGGAGTCACGATGGTGGATTTGCCTGGCAGCGCTGGAAGGAGGGGGTTCCTGCCGTGCCGGTTCGAGACATGGTGCTCCAGGAAAGGGAGTCCGACCTCGTGCTGGGCACTTTTGGACGAGGTGTGTATGTGGTGGACGGACTTGAGGTCATTCGTTCGTGGGTGCAAGGCGGTGAGGACGATGACTTCGCTGGTGCAGCGTGTACCATGTTTCCTCCAGATGCGGCTGTGATGGCTGAGTGGCGGCGTCCCGCTGGTGAGCGATTCCCTGCGGATGGGTATTGGTCCGGTGCCAATAAGGGCCGTGGTGCTCGCGTCCGGTGCCACTTTCATGGCGACAGCTTGGAGGCTTTGGGAAAGGACAAGTTGCTTTTGCACGTTTTGAATGTATCGGGGGACACCATCCGCACCATGGATGCGGACCCTGAGGAGGGTGGAATCGACATGTTGAGGTGGGACATGCGCAGCACCGGTATTTTTTGGCCATCGCGCCGCAAGCGTGACAAGGACGCCCGTCCCCGGGGAGGGTTTCAGGTGGACCCTGGAACGTACCGCATGGTATTGGAGGTGAAGGGAGACTCGTCGTCCCGCATCTGGGCTGAGACCGACATCGAAGTGATGGCAGATCCGCGCCGTTCGCCTTCTCTGGATGTTTTGACGCTTCAGCGCGCCCACATGGGCCGAGTGTACCAGGTAGCGGAACGCGCCGACGATGTATTTGAGGAGCTCAAGCGCATGCGCCGATCCGAAAATGCGGTGGCGAATCGAATGCGGCATGCCAAGCGGAGCATGGACAAGGGCGACACCACCTACAAGGCGGTAACGGATCTGACAGACTCATTGAATGCAGAATGGTCAGCCTTAGACGAACGGTTTTTTACGCCTGAGGATTTCAACGGTTATGATGCAGTGGTTCGAATTCAAGACCGCCTGTGGCACGCCATGAGCTATGCAGATGGAGGCCTTGCCGGCCCGGCATCCAATGCGGAGGACGCCCTCAAGGCCTTGGGCCGAGCGGTGACCGGTGCGGAGGATCACCTGGGTCGGATTCAGGATGTTTTTGCCGCATGGCGAACCGAAGTAGAGTCGGTGGATTGGCCGCTCTTCGGTGAATTTGAAGATTGATGGCACTGCCCCCCGATTGGATTGTCGGGGGGCAGACCATCGTCATTCACATTCTGAGGCGAATTCGCCGAGGACCATCAGGAGGTCGGCCACGTTTGTGGTGCCATCTTCATTGATGTCCGTTGGGCAAGTGCCTGAGCTGCTTGGATTGCCGCTGTTGTCGCAGGCGCCTTGCGTCCAACTGACAAGTCCTCCGAAATACATCGCGTAGCAGGAATTGGCATAGGTCATGCCATCGCATCCGCAGACGGGTTCGTATTCCTCTGTGCATGGGTAGTAAGGATCTGTCTCTTATACACATCTGACGCTGCCGACGATCCTACCTGTGTA